>JAQCBQ010000045.1 GCA_027621385.1 Bacteroidota bacterium
GAGCCTGGCCCGCGCGGCGCGGAGGCGACTTTAGGAGCCACCGCAAGCCCGCTGGGCCAGCCTTCCGGCGGGCGAGGACTACCGGTGAAAGCCCGTCAGCCGCCCCCTAAAAAAACAAATTATTCTACCGTAACGGATTTCGCCAAATTCCGGGGCTGATCTACATTGCAGCCGCGCAAAATCGCGATGTGGTAGCTCAACAGCTGCAGAGGGATGGAGTTGACCAAGGGCGACAGCGGCTCGGATACGGCGGGAACCTCGATGACATAATCGCTTATGGCGGCCACTTCTATATCTCCGGAGGTAACTACCGAAATAATTTTACCTCCGCGGGCCTTGACCTCCTGAATGTTTGAAACAATTTTCTCGTACGAATCGCCCTGAGTGGCAATGACCACCACTGGCATTTCCTCATCAATCAAAGCGATTGGTCCATGCTTCATTTCAGCGGCTGGATAGCCCTCTGCATGGATATAGCTGATTTCCTTCAGTTTAAGTGCTCCCTCAAGAGCCACCGGGAAATTATAGCCGCGACCGAGGTACAAGAAATTCCGAGCATCCTTGAAGCGCTCAGCCAGTTTTTGAATGTGGGCATCGGTGGTTAGCGCCTGGGTAATGTATTCAGGAATGCGCTCCAACTCAAAAAGAAGCTGTCGGTATTTGGACTCATTCAGGTGGCCTCGTTTTTTACCGATAATAATTGCCATTAGGGTTAAGACCGCGACCTGAGCGGTAAATGCTTTTGTTGAAGCCACACCGATTTCAGGACCGGCATGGGTATAGGCTCCGCCATGGCTTGCCCGGGGAATACTTGAACCGACCACATTGCAAATTCCAAGAATGGTTGCTCCGCGTTGCTTTGCCAGTTGAATGGCTGCTAGGGTATCGGCCGTTTCACCCGATTGGGAAATGGCAATCACAATATCTTTTTCACTTAAGATGGGATTGCGGTATCTGAATTCTGATGCGTATTCAACCTCAACTGGAATGCGAGCAAAATCTTCCAACAAATATTCAGCCACCAAACCTGCATGCCAACTGGTACCACAGGCAACAATAATAAATCGGTCGGCGGCAAGAATTTTGGCCTCAAAATCTCGAATAACGCTCATGGAAACCCGGCCTGTGGAAGAGTCTAACCGTCCCCGTAACGAATCGGAAATGGATCGGGGCTGTTCGTGAATTTCCTTAAGCATAAAGTGTTCAAACCCTCCTTTTTCTAACTGCTCCAATTCAATTTGCAGTTCGTGGATGTAGGGTTTAATTTCTTTATCTGCTATTGTTCGAATTACAATCTCTTGACCCAAGCGGATTAAGGCAATTTCTTCGTCTTCGAGGTAAATAACATTGCGGGTATACTCTACGATAGGAGTAGCATCTGAAGCAATGAAAAAATCATCCTTTCCGATACCAATAACTAAGGGGCTGCCCTTTTTAGCAGCAATGAGCTTATGGGGTTCGTCGCGGTGCATCACCAAGATAGCGTATGCTCCGATTACTTCGTTGAGGGCTAGGCGAACGGATTCCTCTAAATTGGTGCCAATTTCCTTTTGGATGTCTTCAATTAAATACGCCAGCACTTCCGTATCGGTTTCTGAGCGAAAAACGTATCCTCGCTTTTCAAGGCCCTTTTTAAGCGTGGCGTGGTTTTCAATAATTCCATTGTGGATGATCACCAAGTCTTCGGATTGAGAGAAGTGGGGATGGGCATTTGTATCGTTGGGAGCTCCATGTGTGGCCCATCGGGTATGTCCAATTCCAATATTTCCTCCTACATCGTGTTGAGCGGCAAAAGCCTCCAGTTCAGCGACCTTTCCTTTGCATTTGTACAAAGAAATTTGATGATTATTGATTAGAGCGACACCTGCGCTATCGTAACCACGGTATTCCAATCGGGTAAGGCCCTTTATCAAAATTGGGTAAGCGGCCTGATGACCTAGATAGCCTACAATTCCACACATAATTCGTTGTTGGTATTAATCTTGAATTGAGGTCAAAGATAATTCAATTCGGAGTTTATTTTGAGGGTCTTTTGGGCCGCGTAAAACAACCCTAGGAAGGCTGCTGGACTTGTTGGTCAGGGAATAATCCAACCAAATGGTTTTATTGGGATTGCTTCCATTCAAAATTTCATGAATGTGCCGTGTAATTCGGAATCGATACTCCTTTTTTTCTGCATCGTAAAATCCGCCGAAAAAGGTAGATAAAGACAAATTGTATTGGTCGGCAAAAAGCACATCGGGCAGCAGCTGGAATTGGCCTTTATCGTTGAGCATATATAAAATAAGTGAACTAGGTCGTCCAAATTCTGGGGCCTCTTCCGCAACAGGGATAATCAATTCTGCTCGATTCACGATTTTGGGACCTGTGTTTTTAAGAGAATCCAGTCCAGGGATGTTCAGGGCAATCCGAATGCCTTGAAGTGGTTGAATGTACAGGTTTGGAGCCTGAGAATAATCGAATTGTGGATTTTGAATTTTTTGAATCAAATCAGGTTGAGCTGCTGTGCGGTTGTACGAAACTGCATTTACGTGTAGGGACGTTGAACCCGATGTTGTAGTTCGGACCACTTGCCCGGCTTGATTTGCGGTATGGTAGTATATGCGGATTCCAGAAACAGTAGAGCTCAATTGAAATCGCATCAACGCTCCGTTTCCAGAACCTGGGCTGAGCAAGGTAGCTTGGACCTTCAGGCCTTTTAAAATGCTTCTAATGTTGGATGAATTAAGGCTATCGGCCTGCAGGAATCGCGTACCGAGGTTCGGATTTAGGCGGATTTTTAGCAGAGCGCCTTCGGTGCCTTCGATTGGGAACAAGGGAGCTGTTTCAAGTACACCCAAAGGTTGAGCATCGATGGGGAACGAAGTATTGTAGGCGTTGTAACCACCGGCTGGAGGTTCCGGCATATCTGACAAAACTTCAAACACTTCAAAGCGCATTAGGCTACGCAGTTTAGTGTTGTTGCCATAATAATCAGCGAACTTCAGAAAAAGGACAATCGAATCGATTTCAGGTTCTGGGCCGTAACTTTGTACCGGAGAAGCGACGGACAGGTTGGTATACAGGTGTGCGGAGGTTGTTCCAAAAATTGGATCCTCGAGGTGACCAAGTATTCCAAATTCAACCCCATCCATTCGCAGCGTATCGTCGGGAGAGCAGTACGCCGATACAGTAAGTGTATCGGTCATTTGTAAAGAGTCGTTCCAACCTTGAGGAATCAAATCAATTCCATACTTTTCATTGGTACCGCATGCGGGCAGGAGCAACAAAGCCATGAGGAGCATTGTCATGCCAAACTGGAAAGGAAGGGAAACAAGCCTCATATTGAAATGCCGGAGCTTCCGATCAATGTCCCACAAAGGAATTTTCCAGGATATCCTCATACATGGCTATTACGGCTTCAGTTAGAGAATCTTGGTTTTGAACACGAAGGTGGGTTAGATGTTCTGTTTTATCTACAGCATCGAGAAGGGATTCTGACACCGTTTCAATTCCGGAAACCACAGCGTCGGTGTACCGAAGGCTTTCTTTGATAATGGCTTCGTAGCTTGTATTTTCAGGATTAAACTGCTCTTCCCGCATATCTTCGGCCAGCACTTTTTTGGGGAATTCTGGATTTAGATTTTCCTCAAAAGCATCTGTAGAATAGAGGGACTGAACTACTTTGGTGTGTTGAAAAAGAGGGTCTTCGTGGTACAAATTTTTTAGATAAACGGGCACCAAAGAGGTCATCCATCCATGGCAATGGATAATATCGGGGCTCCAACCCAGTTTTTTCACTGTTTCGAAAACTCCTCGGGCGAAAAAGATGGCCCGTTCATCGTTATCGGCGAAGCAATTCCCCTTTTCGTCTTCGGTGGTATGCTTACGTTTAAAGTATTCTTCATTGTCAATGAAGTACACTTGTGTTCGTGCGGCGGGAATAGAAGCCACTTTAATTATCAGTGGCTGATCCATATCATTGACCACGATATTCATTCCTGAGAGCCGAATCACTTCGTGCAATTGATGTCTTCGTTCGTTAATGCAACCGAACCTGGGCATGAAATTTCGAATTTCATATCCTTGGTCCATCACAGCCTGAGGCAGGCTTCGTGAAATTTCAGAAATCGTTCGCCCGGTGGCGAGGTAAGGGGTCATTTCTTGTGAAATGAATAGGACTTTTCGTTTCTCCATAAGTAAAGTAACGGCTGGAAGTTGATTCAACGGAATCACAACCAAAACCAGAAGGTTGAATTCAGTTACAAAATTAACGAAAAAAATGCTTGGTTTGAAAGCCTTTCCTTTACTTTGCCTCTCCTTTTCCATTTTTTTTTCATTAGAACAAGGAAAATCAGCATCAACGCCTGTGGAAATCATAACGCAACGAGAGGATTTATTGGCTTGGAAATCCCGATCTTCCCATCAGGCCAAGGGGATTACTTTTGTACCCACCATGGGGGCATTGCATGCTGGGCATATAAGTTTAATACAATTGGCTTTGCAACGAGAGGGAGCGGTGTTGAGTTCCATTTTCATTAACCCGCTTCAATTTAATCATGCGGGAGATTTGGCAGCGTATCCAAAGACTCCGGAATCCGACCTAAACATGTTGCGACATGCTTGCTGCGATGCCGTATATATGCCAGAATACAATCAGGTATATCCAGAAGGAATTGCTGTTAAGCACTTTGATTTGGGGGAATTGGAAGGGCGATTGGAGGGGGCATTTCGGCCGGGTCATTTTCAAGGTGTCGCCAATGTACTATATCGGCTCTTCATGGATGTTGAGCCTACGGAAGTTGTTTTGGGTTTAAAAGATTACCAGCAATTTATGGTGGTTCAGGAGCTTGGGAGGCAGCACTTCCCTACCCTACGGATTACAGGTGCGCCTACCCTTCGGGAAGAAAGTGGCTTAGCCATGAGTTCACGCAATCGACGGCTTTCTAAGGCAGAACACCAACAGGCATCTCTTGTGGCAAAGCAATTAATCCGCCTTCAAGAGGTACAACATACTCTATCTTTTGAAACCTGGAAATCGGAATTTTCGGCTTTTTGTCAGACCTTGCCAGCCATACGGATTGAATATGTAGAATTAGCCGAACAAAAAACCTTGCGTACTCTAAACGAGTGGCCAAATGAAGACAAAGCGGTGGTGTTGATTGCCTTTTATTCTGGCGCCACTCGATTAATTGACAATATTCTTTTGGCCTAGAATTAATCTAAGGCTTGTATTTTTGCACGTATGACAACCGAACCAAGAACATCGACCTCAACAAAAAAAGCCATTGAGGTCATAAAAATTTTATTTTTTCTAAGTCTTGGAATCGGAATTGTTGTGTGGTTCTGGATTAGCATGAAGCCTGAAGACAAAATCCAATTTCAGGCCTCATTGCGTGAAGCCGAATATGGTTGGCTTGCATTTTCTATTGGTTTGGGGCTTGTCAGCCATTACTTAAGGGCACTTCGGTGGCGGCTACTGTTGAAAGTGAATGGATATTATCCCAGCGTTGCCAATTCTTTTTTTGCGGTTATGAACATGTATTTTTTCAATTTACTGGTACCGAGGTTAGGGGAAATTACCCGATGTGGGATGCTAAACCGATTTGAAAAAGTTCCAATGGATAAAGGTTTGGGGTCGGTGGTAGCCGAGCGGGCCGTGGATTTAATCATGCTGCTGCTGTTCATGGTTACTGCCTTTTTAGTTCAACTTCCGTATTTGGATTCCATGCGAGAAGCGTTAGCCTCAACGGGCGGCGCTCAAACAGAAAAGACCGACTCCGGATTTCCATTATGGATGGCAGTGGGGATTGTACTTGGGTTCTTGGCGGTTTTACTTTTCTTATTTAGAAAACATCCCAAATTATCCGCTCTTTATAAAAAGGTGGTAGATGTTGCCAAGGGCTTTTGGGATGGGTTGAAATCGGTTGTTCTTGTGAAGGAAAAGGCGGCCTTTTGGGGATATACCTTAGGGATTTGGGGGCTTTATTATTTTATGACCTGGGCCTGTTTTCCCGCATTAGCCCACATTGATTCTAGCGGCCCATTGCCTCCCTTGGCCATCATGGCGGCCGGCTCAATTGCCATCATTTTAGTTCCCGGCGGAGTTGGTGCGTTTCCAGTGATTGTAGCCGCTGTTTTGGCCTTACCGCATTTGGGAGGTATTCCTCAAGGGCAGGGTTTGGCTTTGGGTTGGATTATTTGGGCAGCTCAGACTCTTTTGGTTTTGATTGCCGGCTCCATAAGTCTTGTTGTAGCACCAATTTACAACCAAGCACGTAAAAAATCGGTTTAAAAACTAAAAATGGCATTCCTAGAAACCATTGATCTTTGGAAGCAGAATGGGCTCCGCATTGTCTTTACCAATGGCTGTTTTGACCTGCTCCATTCCGGCCACCTCAGCCTGTTGGAAGCCGCTTCAAAATTGGGAGACAAATTGGTGGTGGGTCTAAATTCAGATGACTCTGTACGGCGGTTAAAAGGCCTTAGCAGACCGATACGTCCACTGCAAGAGCGACAAAAATTATTGGAAGCCCTGCGCGTCGTGGACATGGTCATTCCTTTTGAAGAAGATACCCCCTTGGAGCTGATTCGGAATTTAAATCCTCAGGTGCTTGTGAAAGGTGGCGACTACTTGGCAACCGATGTTGTTGGGGCAGATTTTATCAAGAAAAATGGAGGGGAAATCGTCATAGTACCCCTTATCCCTAACCATTCCACTACCCAAATCTTGAGGTCCATTACAGAAAAAGACCAGTGAAAGGAATAAAAACAATTGAAATTTATGTACCTTTACCCTTGGTACGTACAATTCTATTCCATGCGCAAATTTTTTAGTTCTCCAATTCGCATTTCAGCCATCCTTTTAGGCCTGATTTCCGTTTCGCTTTCCTCCTGTTTAGGAGATACCGAAGAACAACTTTTAGGGCGTTGGCGTCTTTGGGAAGTGCACCCCTCCTACCCTCCCTTTGAATTGAGATTTTACCCTAATGGCGGAGTGGAATATTACAATCCGTACACCAATGTTTCTGATACCGGAAGCTATACCTTGCGTGCTGAGGTTTCTCACCGAGTGTTGACGATTAACTATCTAACCCAAACTATTGCCGGAGCAGGGTCGGGAATGATTGCCGCTGAATATGTAGTACACCGTTGTGATGACGATGTATTGGTTATCAGTACCAATGAATATGCAGGCGGTTCATCCGACCGTTCTGTTACACAGCTGGATTTCGTTCGAATCGAAGAAGGACCGCAATAATTCATGGCCAAACCAAAGGTTGCCTTTGTTTGCCAATCCTGCGGATCTACCTATGCCAAATGGTCAGGACAATGTGTTTCGTGTAAGTCCTGGAATACCTTGGTGGAGGAAGTGCTGCACCGGCCGCCCTCGGGTGGCTCCCATACCTTAAGCCCTTCAAAAGCCTTATCCTTTGATGAGATTACAACCGTTGACAATGAGGCTCGGCTTTCTACTTCTTTATCGGAATTTGATCGGGTTTTAGGCGGAGGCCTATTTCCTGGGTCCCTTATTTTACTCGGAGGCGAACCCGGTATAGGCAAGTCCACCCTGTTGCTGCAAACCACCTTGGGAATGAATCCCAAAAAAGTACTGTATGTTTCGGGAGAAGAAAGTGCGCCCCAGATTAAAAACCGGGCAGACCGCATCCTTGAGGGAAGCCTAGCCACAAATCATGGTCGTTTACTTACAGAAACATGGGTGGAACAAATCGTTTCCACCGCGGTTAAAGAAAATCCGGATTTCCTAATTGTAGATTCCATACAGACTTTGCAAAGTGAGGCCTTAGACTCTCCACCCGGATCGGTATCTCAGGTCAGAGAAAGTGCTTCAATGCTGTTGAAGTTTGCCAAAGAATCCGGCACTCCCGTTCTGTTAATTGGTCATATCACAAAAGATGGGCAGCTTGCAGGGCCTAAAGTACTCGAGCACATGGTTGATGTTGTGCTTCAGTTTGAGGGGGACCGCAATCATGTATTTCGTATTCTTCGGGCTCAGAAAAATCGCTTTGGCCCTGCATCTGAAATTGGGATTTTTGAGATGAATCAACAGGGATTGCATCCTGTACATGATCCTTCAGGGGCCTTGTTCAGTGAGCATGCGCTTGAACTTTCCGGAACTTCGCATGGAATTGTAATGGAAGGCATCCGACCTCTGGTGTTGGAAACACAGGCCTTGGTGAGCTCTGCTGTATATGGGACCCCTCAACGCTCAGCCACTGGATTTGATTTGCGCAGATTAAATATGTTGCTGGCCGTACTCGAAAAGCGGTGTGGATTTTCTTTAGGAAGCAAAGATGTCTTTTTAAATTTAACAGGAGGCATTCGAATTGAAGACCCTGCGCTGGACTTAGCCATTATGGCTGCTATTCTAAGTTCCGCTGAAGATCAGCCTATAGGGGGGAAAACAGCTTTTAGCGGTGAGGTCGGACTTACCGGAGAAATTCGGCCGGTAAACCGCATTGAATCTCGGATAAACGAAGCAGAAAAACTAGGTTTCAAAACCCTCTTTCTGCCAAGTTATAACCTTAAAGGTTTAAATGTGCAGCAGTATAGCATTGCCTTAAAAGGAATAGACCGTATAGGCCAACTTTACCATCAGTTATTTTCACCTTGAGCCCAAGTATTCAGACTAAATTGCCCCTAGCTGGCACTACCATTTTTACTCATATGAGTGCTTTGGCCCAAACCCATGAGGCCCTGAATTTAGCACAAGGCTTCCCCGGCTTTGCTCCTTCGCCTGAAATTCAGGCTGGTCTGCATGAAGCCTGCGAAAGGGGAATGTTTCAATATGCACCCATGCCCGGGTATCTACCCTTACGGGAAGACATCGCTAGGCAATTGGAACACCGATATGATTTTTGTGCCAGCCCCCAAGAGGAAATCACCATAACCGCCGGCGGTACTCAAGCCTTATATACAGCGTTTACTACGCTTGTGCAGCCTGGAGATCGAGTAGCTTATTTTGAACCGGCCTATGATTCATACCACCCGGCGATTTGTTTGAACGGAGGTATTCCCGTTCCCATTCAATTGCAGGGAGAAGGCTTCGAAATTCCCTGGAATGACCTGAAAGCTGAACTTTCTAATGGCTTAAAAGCCATTGTCATAAATAGTCCACACAATCCCAGTGGCAGCATTCTTTCTTCCGAAGACCTACGGCAGTTGGGAGAATTGATTCAATCCACAGGCACCTTTGTCATCAGCGATGAGGTGTATGAACACATCGTTTTTGATGGGGACATACACTTCAGCGTACTTCAAGATCCAGTATTAAAGCACAGAAGCATAGTTGTCTCTTCCTTTGGTAAAACCTATCATGCCACTGGGTTTAAATTGGGTTATGCCGTGGCCGGAGCTGGCATCATGAAGGAATTTAGAAAAATTCATCAATATCAGGTGTTTGCTGTGCACAGCGCCAGTCAATATACCTTCCACCGAATGATGCAGAATCCCGAACACCATGAACAGCTGGGTGCTTTTTACCAAGGTCTTCGAGATGTCTTTCGCGCAGGACTGCAAGGCAGCTCATGGGGATTGATGCCTTGTCGGGGCACCTATTTTCAATTGTTGAAGGTTCCAAAAAGCCTTCAAGGCTATGGCGATTTAGAGGCAGCAGAATGGCTTTGCCAAGAAAAAGGAATTGCTCTGATTCCAATGAGTCCCTTTTATGCTGATGGAAGAAATACAGGTCTTCTTCGCGCCTGTTTTGCTAAACCTGTTGAAATTCTTGAGGAGGCTACAGCCCTTCTGCGCAATATACCTTGATGGATTCTTAATAAAATCATTACCACCGTTGTTTTTTCTATATACAACTTACAAACCAAGTAGGATATTGCCTTGCTAAAGCATCTAGGCATTACGGCCTACTTTTCACCGCCAAGCCCACAATGGGAGCCGCAATGTTCGCAAAGGAGCCTCCAAACTCCTGAACACCCTCGCTATTACTACACTCCCCCTGCGAACTTTGCGCCGACTTGAAGCCCTTTGTGGTAAAAAAAACCTCCAGGCATAACGGCCTATTTTTATATCTTTAAACGGTATTGTATGCAGTAAACCAACATTATGGCCATGAACATGAGTCAATTCCGCCTATTGTATTTCCTTGTACTGATAATGAACCCCTTACACGGCTTTTCACAGACAGAAGGCCGTGGATTACCTCGCGGCTTTGCCCCTGGAGAAATAGAGGCCATGCCCGCTTACCTCGAGGCTCAAATGAGCCTTAGAAATGGCATAACAACTCCTCCAAATGGCGTGCTAAGAACCATGGCTGAATGGGAAGAAATTCAAGCATTGGTTATCACCTGGACTAGCTATCCGGCTGTGCTGCGTGAAATTGTTCGCTATGCACAGCAGGAGACCAAGGTGATTATTCATTGTTCAGATTCCAATGCCGTTAAAGCCAACCTAAACACCCATAACATCCCACTTAGTTCGAACCTAAAATTCCTCGAAGTCCCCTTTAATTCAATCTGGATTCGAGATTATGCCGCCAATTCCGTGTACCGCGACAAGGTGGGAGATTTAATCCTAGTAGATTGGATTTACAATCGCCCCCGGCCCAGCGACAATGCCATCTCCGAACACTACAGCCAGCTCCTTGGACTTCCTTTATACCAAACCTATGCTGCCCCACACCATTTGGTGCATACAGGAGGAAATTTCATGAGCGATGGTTCCGGGCATTTTTTCTCTTCGGAATTGGTACTGGATGAAAATGAACCCGGCAACCCCTATTACAGTCCCGGAAAAAGTCCGGCTGAGGTCGATTTAACCATCGATGCATTTATGGGAATGAATACCTATTGTAAAATGACCAACCTTCCCTACGACGGCATACATCATATTGATATGCACATGAAATTGCTGGATGAACAAACCTTGTTGGTGGGAGAATACCCTCAAGGAGTGGCAGACGGGCCTCAAATTGAAGCCAATATTCAGTATTTGCTCAGTCAGTACCAAACCAAATGGGGCGGTCCATTTCAATTGGTACGCATCCCTATGCCGCCCAGCACTTCCGGACTGCACCCAGACAATGGAGCCTATTACAGAACATACACCAATTCCGTTTTTATCAATAAAACTGTTTTAGTGCCTACCTATCGGGAACAATATGACACAACCGGTTTAAGAATTTTACGGGAACACCTTCCCGGATATCGGGTTGTAGGTATTGACTGTGATAATTTCAATTCCAACCCTGATTTGGATCAACGCATTATCAGTCAAAGTGGCGCCATTCACTGCATTACGCACAGTGTTGGAGTCAATGATCCCTTATATATTTCGCATCAACCATTGAACGATACCTGGAGCAATGGCCCCTTTAATGTTTCAGCAGAAATCATGCACCGCAGTGGCATTGCTTCCGCTATTCTTCATTACAGCACAGATACCAGCCAAGGATACCAGGCTCTACCTATGAGCCTTCAACCTGGTTCCTCAGAAATTTGGGAAACAAGCATTCCTTGGACTGCCGGCGGAAGTCAGGTGTTTTATTACATATCTGCTCAATCCAACTCAGGAAAATTACAGGTCCGGCCATTAACGGCCCCTCAGGGTCAATGGAAATTCAATGTTTTAGGAAGCACAATTATGGAAAAAATGGACAATCCATTTTCAGAGCCGGTATACCCAAATCCCTCTTCGGGCATAACCGCTGTTCCCCTGTTTGTACATAATCCAAATCCAATTGAAATTCAGATTCAGGATATCTTAGGCCGAGTCATGCATACATGGGATGCTTCAACCTATGCTCCGGGGAAGCACACCTTGTTTTTTGACTCCTTCAATTGGCCTGCGGGTTTATACCGAATAATTTTCAAGCAAGGAAACCACCTTCAGGAACAAAAGCTGTTGGTCAAGTAGAAGGGTTAGGAACCCTTGTTCTCTTTTTGGGCCAAGAGCCTTAAAACAAAAGCCGGCCCCCGGTGTCCAGGTCCTTCATCCAATACCGGTTGAGCATAGTCTAAATGGCGGATGGTTAACCCATTAAACTCCTTTGAAATCTGTTCAATGGTATACAACATGGTTTCATCTTTAGGGCCTCCTGACGTCATCGGCAATTGCCTTGGTTCAAACCCCTCTAAAATCAACGTTCCCCCTGGTTTTAAGGCCCGAATTACCTGTTGATGAAAATTGATTCTTTCCTTTGGTGGTAAATGAATATAGATTAATCCCACCGCATCATAGGTATTTTCAGGCAAAGTAATTTCGGCTAGATTGACCACTTGATAGTCTAATTTCGCGGCATAGGAACCAGCGGCTGACAATGCATGCTGCCGAGCCACTTCACTTTGATCTACAGCCACCACGTTCCACCCCCGGCTCAAGGCATAAAGGGCATTTCTACCCTCCCCTTCTCCAGGAAGCAATAAGGTACCGACCTTTAAACCATCTAGATTTTGTTGAAACCATACGTTGGGCTTTCGTCCATAGAATTCCGGTTGCTGCTCAAATTTTTGATTCCAAAATTGTGGGTTCATTCCTTACACGTATTTACCATTAAACATCGAAATTCAGTGCATCAAAAGAAAGTCGTTTTGACCTAATGAATCTAGTAATATGCCCATTCGTTTCTTTTTCCATTGACAGGGTTCAAACCCCGGCCATTTTTAGACCTAAATACTGTTTTGGCTTAAATCAGCGGTGGACCAAGGGCAGTCTAGATTCCGATTCCATGATTTTGCGTTGGAAAAGCAGTCAATCATAAATACGGCTGGATTGCCTGCTCCAAGGCATTCAAGGGTACGACTCCACTTTGTCTCCACACGGCCTTTCCCTGCTTAAACAGAATTAAGGTCGGTACTCCAGTAACCTGATAGTGCGAAGCCGCAGAGGGGTTTTTATCTACGTCAACTTTCAAAATCCGCAGCCCCTCTTCATGCCGACCTGCTAATTGCTCCAATGTAGGGGCCAACATGTGGCAAGGCTGACACCAGGTGGCAAAAAAATCAACTAGTACCGGGGTATCACCCTGAATAATTTCTTGAAACGTCATGCCTGATTTATTTTAAGGTCGATGGACAAACTTCTTGACTGACTGGGATTCCGGCTTCTTTTATCGCTGCAAAACCACCCAAAACATTCACTAAATTGTGAATACCTCTGCTCTTCAAAATAGAAGCCGCAATGACAGATCTGTATCCGCCAGCGCAATGAAGGTAGTGTGTACCTGCGGAGGAAAACGAAGCCAAATGATCGTTCAAATAGTCTAAAGGAATAGAAACAGCAAGCTCCAAATGGCTGCTCAGGTATTCACCCGGCTTACGCACATCTACCACAGAAATCCCCTGGTTTAACACCTCCTTCAACTGCACCGCAGTAATATTGTCAACGGAATCCACCTCATAACCTGCCTTTTCCCAAGCCTCAATACCTCCCTCCAAATAGCCAATTACCCCATCGTATCCTACCCGAGCCAACCGCGTTAAGGCTTCTTCTTCCCTACCTGCATCAGTAACCAAAATTAGAGGCTGTAAAATATCTGGGATTAGAGCGCCAACCCAAGGTGCGAATTGCCCATCCAATCCAATGCTAATAGAACCGGGAATATGACTTGCAGTAAACGACTGCGGAGCCCTAGTGTCTAAAACCAACGCCTGCCGATCGCCTGCAATTCCCTCGACGTCAGCCGGCTTCAACGCGCGCAAGCCCTTGTCTTTTACCGATTCCAATGTTCCATATCCTTGCTTATTCAATCGAACATTCTCAGGAAAATAGGCAGGTGGGGGCAAAAGGCCCTCCGTTACTTCAGCAATAAATTGCTCTCGGCTTAGCTCAGCATTCAATGCGTAGTTCGTTTTCTTTTGATTGCCCAACGAATCTGTAGTTTCTTTCGATAAGTTTTTCCCACAGGCAGAACCGGCACCATGAGCCGGATACACCACCACATCATCGGGCAACACCATAATTTTATCACGTAGTGAATCAAATAAATAGGAAGCCAATTGTTCCTTGGTTAGGGTAGATTTTGCTGCCAAATCTGGCCTACCCACATCACCGATAAACAAGGTATCGCCACTAAATAAAGCCCGAGGCTGTTGATGTTCATCCAAC
>JAQCBQ010000046.1 GCA_027621385.1 Bacteroidota bacterium
AGTTTTTCGGGGTCGCGGATGTACATAAATTCGATGCCAATGTGGTGGCAATACACGGCATCGAGGTAGGCGACAATGTCTTTAAGTTTGGCGGGGCCCATGCCAATTTGTACTCCAGCCTGAAACACCGTTTCGAGATCGGCGGCCGAGAGGCCAAATTGTTCCAGTGCCAAGTTGGGGCTGTAGGAACGGCGTTCACGGACGGGATTGGTTTTGGTGAACAGGTGCCCTCGGGTTCTATAGCCTTCGATCAAGGCCATAACGTTGAATTCTTTGGAGCTAAAGGAGTGGTCGGCCGTGGGCAGTTGAGGGAAATGCTGTTGGGCAAATTCAAACCCTTTGAAGAAATTTCTCCAGGTTTCATCCACGTTATCGGGGTGTTGTAGGTAGGCTTGGTACAAGGCTTCCACCGATTCGGGAGAGGCATTGCTTAGATAGGAAAAAGGGTCCATGCGACGATATCCTTAAGCGTAATTCAGCGTTCGGAACAAAAGTAAGAAATTTATGGGAGGTCGGTTTTCTTTTGAGGACATTCCCTTTGTGAAGGTTGCGGCTTTCTTGCTGGGCGTTTTGGTAAAAACTGTGGGCCAAGCCGGGACAGGGATTTTTACCACAGAGAGCACAATGTCGGCGCAAAGGGCGCAAAGGCGGGGTTCTGAAGAGCGCGGCGCAGTTATGTCAACTCCCCCTTTGTGAGCTTTGCGGCTCCCTTGGCGGCCTCTGTGGTAAAAATTGGCAGTAATGCCTGAACCAGGTTTTTTTACCGCAACGGGCGCAATGTCGGCGCAAAGGGCGCAGAGGGGATGTAGTCAAAACGCGTGCGCCCTCATTCCACCCCAAACCTTTGTGAAACTTTGCGGCTCCCTTGGTGGGCTTTGTGGTAAAAGTTGGCAGTAATGCCTGAACCTGGTTTTTACCGCAACGGGCTGCGGCCCCTCAACCATCAATATCCATACACCCCGCCATATCAACCGCGCCCCAATTTCCACTGCTCATGCACAGAAAAACCGAGTCTTGCCGTGGCTGGCTCTGCACAAATTTGGCCCAAACTGTGGGATCGGAAAACACCTTCCCGCTCGAAATCCCCATAGAATCTGCCACTTCCTGCGCATTTAAGACGGGCAGTCGCTTGATGGCCAAGGCATGCGGATCATACAATACAGCCAGGTCGTCGGCCCCCTGAAACACCCCCTGATATTCCGGCAAAAAATCCCGACTCAGACTGCTGTAGGTGTGCAATTCGAGCATGGCGAGCAAACGGTGGTTCGGGTAGGCCTCGCGCACCGCCTGCACTGTTGCTTTCACCTTGGAAGGACTATGGGCAAAATCCTTGATGGCCAAGAAGTTGTGCTGTGGCTGTTGCCCCCAAACTTCCATTCGCTTTGAGGCGCCACGAAAATTCACCATGGATTGCAAAAATTTCTCTTCCGAGCCCCCCAGCAATCGATTCACCACGCATGCTGCCGCTAGATTTTGCATGTTGTGGCGACCTTGAATTCCAACCGGATATTCTCTGCCCTGATGCTGAACGATGGCCGTATGCTGTTGGTAGGTGTAGGCCAAGGTAGAATATCCGTGCCGCTGTATGTCGGTTCGGGGATGCTGTTCCACCATTTCTTTTAAAATCGAATCTTCCAGGCAATAAATAAGATGGCCGTTGGGCACCAAGGTATCAATGAACAATTCGAACTGCCGTTGGTAATCGGCCATGGTTTTAAACACATTTACATGATCCCAAGCGATTCCGGTAATGACACCAATATGACCTTGGTAGACATGAAACTTCGGAATGGGCTGACGAGCAGAAGCCAAATATTCATCTCCTTCAATGATGGCCAAGGTGGCGTTGGGGTCGAACATCACCGGAGACTCAATACCGGGAATGCTTGCTCCAACCAGGCAGTCAAACGGAACCCCTTGCGCCTGCAGACCATGTATGATCATGGATGTGGTGGTGGTTTTTCCATGGCTACCGCCCACTACCACTCTGGTTTTATGTTTGGTATATTCTTTAAAAAAGGCCGGATACGATTGAATGGTCAAACCTAATGCTTCCGCCCGAATCAACTCCGGATTGTCGGCCTTGGCATGCATCCCCAACACCACAACATCAATGCCGGCATGTATCCGTTCCGGGAACCACCCTTCTTGCTCGGGAAGCAGGTTGGCGGCCGCCAATCGAGAGCGAGAGGGCTCAAAAATTTCATCGTCCGACCCGGAAATTTCATGGCCTTCTTTTTTGAGTGCCAGAGCCAAGGTGTGCATAGCGGCTCCACCGATGGCTATAAAATGAATGTGCATACCTAGGAATATCTGAATTTTATTGACAGGTTACCGTGGTGATGACGTGGCGATTTGTTGTGCCGCTACACCAGGTAGAATGGTAATTGCAATTGGGTTCGTATCCAAAACAATTGGTGGTTGATGGATAGGCAATCTGAAAACTCTGAGCCGAGCCGTAGCCAATCGCCTGACAAAAACAATCGGCGGTTTGCTGGTCGGTCATGGGCCAACCGTACTGACTGGTGCGTATTAGGTACTCTTGTCCGGGCTGAAAATAATTGAAGGTATTCACGGTAATTCCGGCACTGATGGTCATTTGTAGGGAATCTTTTTCGCTGCAGCCAATGCTGTTGTAGGCGGTAAGGTACACCCAATAGGTTCCGGCTTGCGACCAAGACACACTGGGATTGGCCGAACTGGAAGTAGAGGGATTGCCGTTTTGGAAGGACCAAGAATACGAGGCGATGGTTCCAGGCTGAGCCGCAGCAAATGCAACGGAAGAGTTGGTGCCCGCCGAGGTGCTGTTGACAGAAATGGTTGGATTTGGAGGATTTTGGCAATCGCACAATACCGCCTGCCAACCTCCCTGTGGAAGATGCAATTCCAAGCACTGCGTACTGGTATTGTACACCAACAATCCCGCTGCCGGGTTCACAATGGCATTGCGCTGTTGGGTGCTAAGGCGCGGGGGTAAAAATCCCCGATCCGGAAAATCCACATCAAGGCCGGCACTGGAATCCGCTGGGGCTGGGTTGGGCCCAATCCGTACGCCTTGTGCAAATGCGGACAAATGAAAAACAGCAAGGACAAACGTAATAAGGGTGAAACGTTTCATTCGCGTAAATTAAGGCATTGAAGGTACAAATTGAAACGTTTGTAGAGCCAAGGCATGCCTTGGCTCACCGGAAATACAAAATCCGCCATTGTAGAACCACGGCATGCCTTGGCTCACCGGAAATACAAAATCCGCCATTGCAGAACCACGGCAGGCCTTGGCTCCGCTGATATACCACATTCGTTGTTGTTTTTTGGGGGAGCCAAGGCGTGCCTTGGCTCTACTGGGCCCCTTCCCCCATTCGTCGTTTTTGCAGAATCACGGCATGCCTTGGCTCTACGGGGCCGGGAATCCTGCCCCGATTCGACCCAAATAAATTCGTTTGGGGTTTAGGGATCGGCTGTCGGCACCGATAGGTTCTGTTCGTTCCCCAATACCATTGGTTGAACGTTGGGAACTTCGATATTTGATGCCGACAATATTACCCTCAGAATCCCGACTCCAATCCAAAAACACGGCAGAGTGTCCGGAATTGTTGTTCCTCCAAAATTGAACAAAATCGCCCGGACGAGCGTGTTCCTTTTCTATGTGCGAGCCCAGATTCCATTTTTCCATAACATATACACATTGCTGCTCGGCAGAGGCGGCCGTTATGCCATACCATTCTTGTTGTATGCGTTTTAATTCGGATAGGCTTAATGAATCGAAGGCGCCACATTCGTTCATGACCTTGAAAAAAACGGTAAAGGTAAATCCCGAGCAATAGGTTCCTGCCTTGCTTTTGCGCAGCAAGGTATCGGTTCCCCGAACCAGGGCCTCTGGACATCCTGTGCTTGACCAAACATAGCCTCCCTCTTCCGGATAGGCTTTGGCTTGCCGCAAAAAGAACTCGTTCATTGGCTGAGCCCTCAACGGAGGCAGCCCCACCGCCATCAGTAAACTGAAAGCAAAAACAGGTTTTGCAACGTCCCTTCGCCAAGCTCCGCAGAAAAACAGCCTAAATAGGTCCAAAAACATCTTCGCCAACATATGCCTATAAAAGTATCTACAATTTATGGGTTGTATTGATCCTGCTCAAGAGCGGCAAGAAGAATCCGGAACCAATCTTGGAACGCTACCGAAGATTCCTGCCGCACAAACACTACTCCAATTTTGAAAAGCGAAATTCGATAACCGACGTGTCTATGCGCTTTAAATCCAAATGCATTTCCTCCTGGATGCTCCAGCGAAAACGCCGCAGCCTAAAAAGCGTATTTGAAAAAACAGATTTTGTTTTCACCGACCCGTCCACAAAGGCCAATTCATCCCCTTTAATGGTGTACCCAAGGGTGTCAACCCAAACATGCCCCCCCATACCTTGCTCCCGCATTTCAAGGAAACACGTGGCGGTATAGGGCTGACTGCAAGGAAAAAACATGATTTCCAATCCACAGGTATCCAGCTTCAATGTCCAGCTTGAATCGGGATGTACCACCGATTGAGCCCCCCAGCGGCCTTGCAATTTTTCCATGGCGACTTCCTCGGCACATCCCGAAAACAAGGAGAACAGAAGGCCAACAACGAAGAAAATTCTCATACATTAAAATGTAGCAGTTACAGAAAACATCCAGCGAAATCCAAGTCCGGCATATACGGTTGCCGAGGCGGCATTGAAGGTGTCAACAGAACCCGCATTGTTGTCGCTCGCATCGCTGATGTAGGACAAATCGGTGATGTTGTACAGGCTGCCCCGAAGATCAATTCTGCGGTCTTTTATATAAAAATGATAGCCCGCATACAGATTCAACAAATAATAATCGGGCATCCGCCAGGCTTGTCGCCCCAAGTTGGGCCCAAAACCAGAGGGGATGTCTGTAACCTGATACACCGATGGGTCGAAGTTGGCGTAGTTTTGACTAAAATACTGGAATTCAGGCATGATGTACAGGCGCTTTATGGGCATCCAGCGGGTACTCAGAGAGTAGGTATGCTGGGCGGCATCTCCGACCTTTACTCCTCTGGGATCAAATACAACTTCGTCAACGATGGCGTCGCTTTCGTCTATAATTTGAGCACGAGCTTGCTTGTTCCAAATCCAGTCGCCCAACGAAGCCATCCCTTCAACGCTTAAAAACTTCCAAGGCTTCCAAGTGAAATCAAGTTCCAGCCCCATGTGCCGTGCCCCCATATCGCCGGCCAAGGCCCGCACGGCTTCTCCGTCTATGGTAAATGAAACCGCGGTTGGCTTGTTGTTCCAAAGAGTGTAGTAGGCATTCGCTT
Source organism: Bacteroidota bacterium (assembly GCA_027621385.1). GTDB lineage: Bacteria > Bacteroidota > Bacteroidia > CAIKAF01 > CAIKAF01 > CAIKAF01. Next base: position 5,318 of record JAQCBQ010000046.1, read on the forward strand.
GCAGGGCAAATTTCTTGCTTCTATATCCATATCCCAGTTCGGCACTGTACAATTCCTCGTTCAGTGTTTCTTTGACCAAACGGTTGGCGGTGGTGATTAAAAAGGTGAAATAGGGAACCCGACTAAAATACCCCACATTGGCATACACATTGTGCCGTTTGGTCAGATTGTAGTTGGCTCCTCCCTTTACGGTATATCCAAAGGCCCAAACTTGGTCGGAAGCATTGGAGCGCAAACCGGGACTGTTTCGGGTGTAGCTGTTTCCTTGGTACTGCAAGGTGTCGGAAAATCCAATATTTAAAACCGTGTCGCCAACCGCCAGCTGCCGCTTTAAAAAGTGATTGTATTGTTTGTATCCGCTTACCGATCCGCTCAGGTTTACAAAAGCAGTTAGTTTTTCTCCCTTAAATTCGAGCATACCAAATGCTCCGCCCCACAAAATGTCGCGTTCAATGTGCTGACGCAATGTGTCACCCACGCGAATCAAGGGTTCTGCCGCCCGGTTTTGATTGGGTTGGCCTTGCACTTTGAAAACGTCTCCGCCCATTAAATCTAAAACGGTGCTGTACACCCGACCATTGTAGTATCGGCCGTCAATACCACCTGAAAATGTTAAACCCAAGGGCAATTTCCCCTCCACGGTGCTTAAAAATCCATACCAAGAATGGTCGTTGTGGTCTTTTCGTAGAATGTACCTGCTGACTAAGGTTTCTTGGCCGGTCTTAAGGCCAGAAATGTTAAAGTCATACAGCTCCTGTAATTTAATCTTGCCGGTACTGTCGTTTACGTTTATCGTGCTCCCCCCATCGTTCACCATGCTGCTTCCTCCTCCCGATCCAAAGCTGGCATAGGCGATGTTCTTTAGGTACCAGTTTTTGCTGGCTTTCCAGCTGTGTTGAAAGGTCATGACCGGCTTATGAAATCCATTCACCGTGGTGGTCATGCGTTCCCGCTGCAGGTTGTTTTGAGCCATGTGCTGTTCCAGCGTAATGGCTCCGCTCGCGTAAAGTGAATCCTGTTGGCGGTTGCCGGAACGGGTGCGCACAAACTCATTCCAACCGGAATAAAACCGATTCCCCCTTGCTATTGAACTGCTGGTGTCAATGCCCAAGGAATGGGCCAGATTGGCATCTAAATCTTGAATTCGTTGTGCGTACAAAAAACTCCGTTGCCCACTTTCCTGTGGAGCCCCAAAAGCAGAAAAGGAAAAAGCATGGTTTTTCACTTCCTTGTTGATTTTCAGGAAATAGAAAAACATCTGCGAAGACAGGCCTTCAACCCATCCCCGGTTGTTTCTGTAAGAAAGGGCGGCTTGAAGGCTCCAATCGCCGTTCAGCCTTCCTGTAGAGCCGGAAACAACCGTGCGCAAATTCTGATCGTTGCCCAGTTCTTGCTTGATGCTTAGGCTTTTATTCATCTGAATGCCCCTGGTCATGATGTTCATGGTGCCACCAATGGCCGGGATAGCGAGTTTTGATGCCCCCAATCCACGTTGCACCTGCACGGTTTGGGTCATTTGATCCAAGCCAAACCAATTGGTCCAATACACTCGCCCATTGAACATGTCGTTCATGGGCACTCCGTCCACCATCACCAGTACATTCTGGGCGCTGAATCCACGGATGCTGATTCGAGCATCTCCATCGCCTCCGCCCTGTTGGGTAGCATAGACACCGGGCGTGGCGTTTAACAGCATGGGCAGGTCCTGTCCTCCTAATTTTTCTGTAATCTGTTGAGCAGATACATTGCTGTATGCCACCGGCGTTTCCCGCGGCTTCGCCAAATCAGAAACCAGTTGAAACTCCTGTAAGGAATGGCCTTTTGATTCCGACATGCGCAGGTGCAATTCGGCGGCTCTTGGAACTTGCACCTTTATTTCTTTGGAATCATAGCCCAAAAATCGAATTTCCAAGGTATGGGTTCCTGCCGGCAAACTCAACCAAAATCGGCCTTCCAAATCGGCTGTAACGCCTTTTCCTGGCGCATACATCACCGCCGCACCCAACAGGGGCTCTCCCGAAATGGAATCTGTAATCAGACCACTCAGCACATGCTGTTGGGCCTTAAGCGAAGCCGGCAGGGCTCCTGCAAGAATCAGGACCAAACAGAGGGCAAATTGCCGCATCTTCGATTACCGTTTGGAAAACCGCTGACTCCGCACCAAGCCCCCCTGATAGTGTATTTCAAGCAGGTACATCGCCGGATGCAGATTGCACAATTGAATTTGAGCTTGCAGGCCGTTTACTGTCTGCGGTTGCAGCACAACTTGTCCCGCCAGGTTTTTCACCAAAATCGTTTGCATGGTCAACTCAGAACGCACATTCAATACTTTGTCGGTTGGATTTGGAGAAATCTTGGTAAAGGCCTCTGGCGCATTCTCCAAGCTCATAAAATTGCAGTCGCAGACATGAAATCCCAAGCTGTCAAAGGAATCTTCAGGAATAGAATCCCACTCCAAAGAAGGGTCAAAGGATTGAGGATTGGGGTTCAGTTCAACGCCTTGCGTCACCGTTGGCTTACGAATCAAGGTATGGTTTTGAGTCCAGTATTGTAAAAAGTAAGGGCCTTGGGTGTTGCTGTCGTAATTGGTTGGCATTGAAGAAAATGGAGGCAAATTGGTCCATCCTGCGGTGGGAGAAAATCCGCCTGCATTGTTTGAGGGGCGCTCCCCAACACAAGCAAAAATATCCACATTGATATAGGAAACTCCATCCTCACTGATTTGCTGCAATACCAAGGCATCGTCGCCATTAAAGCACATGGTGCGGCAGGAATTATTGCCCGGAGCACATCCGTCGCAATACAGCCCATCCGCACGACTTTGCAGCGCCGTATCAATGGCCGCCGACTGGCCCGTTCCAGAAGGGTCTGTAAGATTTAAAGCCAAAACGTACACGTCTTTCGGAGCAACAACGACTCCGGCAGGAAAACTTAAAATCATGTCTGGGAAAATAATCTCTTCACCAAAATTCTTTCCGTTGTCATACCGAATCAATCGATAACCTCCTAAATCAATAGGATTGTTCGTGGGATTATAAATTTCCAACGCTTTATTGTTTCCGGAGCCCTCCACATATTCCGAGATAAAAAGATTGGAACACATTTGAGCTCCGCCGACTTGAGCGGCAAGTATAGCAAGAAAGAAAAAGACGAGTTTTTTCATGGCACTTAATTTGTGGCAAAGGTAGGCAATGCGCTTTAGCCCTGCCAACCTTGGTGTAAATAATTTGTTAATTGGGGGCCCTTTCCGGCTTTCCGCTGTAGTGGGCAGGCGGTATGGGCGGCAGGGCTGGCCGGTGCGCGGGCTCCTAAAGTCGCCTCCGCCCGGCGGCCCTGCCCAGCCCATCCTGCCTGTCCACTGCCGCTGCAATCCGGGGGCCGGGCGACATCCAGTCCAAACTTCCTACCTTTACCCTATGACGTCTTCCATTTCCAAGAATTTGTTCCTCCGATTATTCCTTGCTGTTTTTTCTTTTTTCCCCATTCTCGGGAAGGCCCAAACTGATAACCAAATTTTTGAGACCAATATTCTCAGTCCCGAAGTCCACCCCCCCAACGAACCTCTGCTTCCGCCCATAGTAGAGTGGAATAGCGAACAACAGCTTGAAATTTCATTTGACGACCTGAACCACGACACCCGCGACCTCAGTTACCGCGTAATCCATTGCACGGCGCTATGGGAAAAATCAGACCTTCTGTTCATGCAGTACATGCAGGGGTTTGAAAGCCAGCCCATTCTAGATTACGCCTTTTCCAACAACACGACTACTCCCTATACCCGCTACTGGTTTCTTTTCCCCAATGAATCCATGCGCCCCATCTTGCCCGGCAATTATTTAATCCAAGTCTTTCCTACCGACAACCCCGAGCAACTTCTTTTTCAGCAGCGCTGCTTCGTCCTTCAGCCCAGCCTAAATTTCTCGGCCTCTGTCCGAAATGCCAGCTCAGCACGCATCCGCCTTAGCCATCAGGAAGTGGTTTTCAACATCAACATTGGGAACCTAAACCTACCGCTCTTGGACGAAGATTTAATTGTTCATATTACCCAAAACCGCCGCTGGGACAATGCCAAATTGAACATTAAACCTCGATTTATTGATGCCAGAACGCTCTATTTTGATCATGTAAACGGAGAAAATGCCTTTGGTGGTGGCAACCAATACCGCATGCTAGACTTGAAATCCTTGATCGGAATCCGCGACCCGGTTATGGCCTTCGAAGAACAAAAAGGGAAATGGAAAGCGCTTTTAAGACCTGAAGTCCCTCGAGCAAATGCGCCCTACCGAGATGTTCCAGACCTAAACGGAAAATGCTTTTACTTCCGAGGCCAAAATTACACCCGGTCGATGGATGAAGATTACATCGAAACCCAGTTTATTTTTGCACCGCCCGCTCCCCTTGGCTCTGGAGACATGTACCTGATTGGTGGTATGACCAACGGCCACCTAGACTCTCGATTTAAAATGACGTACGATTCTGGTAGTCAAGCCTATTTGCTTTCCGTCCCACTAAAACAAGGGCTGTACAATTACTTATATGCCTGGGTTCCCCATTCCAAAAAACAGGCCGAACTCACCTTTACCGAAGGCGATATTGCTCAAACGGAAAACGAATATCAAATCTATGTCTATGCCCGTTCCAATGGAGATATCGCTCACCGTTTGATTGGATATACCGAACTTGGATCTAGATAAACCCAAGGCCAGCCTTTATGTCTTTGCACTAAAAACCGTGATGGGTGCATTATCTTTACCAAAAATTTAAGCCCTTGAAAAAAATTTGGCCGCACGTTCGATTTCTTCGCCCTGTACTGATGGGTGTTGCGATTCTGATGCTATTCATGGTGGGTATCGGCAATCCAGCCTGTCGGCCAAAATCGGAAAACGGCAACTTGGAATCCGACACCTTGAATGAGTTGAATCGGCTCAGCGAACAAATTGAACGTCAACCGCAAAACCCAGACGCCTGGTTTACTCGGTCCAGGTACTTTTCCCGGAATCAGCTTTTCGATAAAGCGAGCCAGGATGCCCAAAAAGCCTTATCCATCGACTCTGGCCGAGTCGACATTTGGCTGCACTTGGCAGATTTATCGTTCACCATGAAAAAAGTGGAAGATGCGAGCATGCAAATTGAACGGGCGTTGAAAATTGATCCCGAGGGCGAGGCCGCTAATTTGCGCATGGGGGAATTGCAATATTATTTAGGTAAATACGCAGAAACATTCAGCTACTTGGATGTGGTTATCCGAAAAAATCCGTATCAGCCTAGGGCCTATTTTACTAAAGGTATGGCATTTAAAGAAATGGGCGACACTGGTCTCGCCATTTCTTCCTTTCAAACCGCGACAGAACAAGATCCCTCCTACTTTCATGCATGGATACAGCTTGGTCAGCTTCATGCTGCAAAGCGGTCTGATTTGGCCATCCTATATTTTAAAAATGCCATTGATGTCAATCCTTCTAAACAGGAAAGTTATTATGCCTTGGCCTATTTTTACCAACAAACAGGGCGCGTGCAAGAAGCCATGAGCGCCTACCTGCAGTTGTTGGAGGTAGACAGCAAACATGTTCCTTCTATGCACAACCTTGGATTTCTGTTGCTGTTCGAAAAAAATCAGCCCGAGGAGGCCCTGGTTTGGTTTGAGAAGGCCGTAAACCTAGATCCGGAATTTGTCCAAGCCCAATACCATAAAGCATATTCTTTGGAGCTTCTGGGAAAATTCGCCGAAGCCAAGCTTGCCTATCAATCGGCCTTATCATTAAGCCCCGATATGATTTTGGCAAAAAAAGGCCTTGGGCGTATGGAGCGAAAATAGGTGGCTTACCTGCTCTGTATATCCCGCACCATACATTGCAAAGAGCTCACACCGTTCCATGTATTTTCTGATAAAGAATACGCCATTTCAAACGGTTTTCCGTTCTCTATCAATGGCAATAGGCCTGCCATTCCGAAACCAATTGCGGCCATGAATTCCCCGTCCACGTTGGGGGTATCTAAAACAAACTTTAGGTGTTCGTCCTTAAGCACACGTATCGATTGAGGCTGAGCACGAACGACTCCCGTCCTGAATACCGGAGACAAGTTGGAGGGGCCGCAAGGTTCCATCCGTTCTAATACTTGGAAAAGGCGTCGGGTAATGAGCTCCGGGGGCAATGGCGCGTCAATCAGAATGGCCGGCTGCTGGTCTTCTTGCCGAATGGTGGTAGAAACCACCTGTTCAAATGCTTCCTCAAATGCCGGTAGCTGTTCCGGCTGCAAACTTAATCCAGCCGCATGGGTATGGCCTCCGAATTTGGTCAACAAATCGGAACACGCCAATAAAGCCTCATACACATCAAAGTTCCCGGATGTACGTGCTGAACCCGTTAATACTCCCTTGCTCTCTGTCAAAACAACCGTTGGGCGGTAATACCGTTCTACCAATCTCGAGGCAACAATTCCAACAACCCCCTTGTGCCATGAAGGGCTAAATACTACGGTTGATTTTCGTTTCTGCCGTTCGGGGTCGGCCAAAACCTCTAATGCTTCGCGGGTAATCTGTTGATCTAGGACGCGCCGGGCGGCATTGTGCTCTTGAATGGCCTGCCACCAAGCCTCTAATCGTTCATCCCCTTCCGTTGCCGTAAGCAGTTCGATGGCTCCATGGGCATGTGAAATGCGGCCGGCGGCGTTGATCCTAGGCCCCAAAATAAAGACAACATCCTCCACCTTAAATGGTTTCTCCTTTCCCGAACGCTCTTTCATTATTTTGAATCCCGGAAGGGGTTGGGTATTGATTTGCTCCAACCCTAGAGCAGTAATGCACCGGTTTTCCCCCTTCATCTCAACAATGTCACAACAAGTAGAAACAGCGGCGAACTGCAAGGCATCATTCCATCCCGCCTCTCCCAATCCCAGAGCATCATTTATTCCACAAAGCAATTTAAACCCGACTCCACAGCCGCTCAGCTCTTTGTAAGGATAGGGACAATCTGTTTGCTTTGGATTCAAAATAGCTAAACTTGGCGGCAAAACAGCCCCAGGTCTATGGTGGTCACACACAATTACGGGTAAGCCCTTCAGCGCCGCGAGGGTAAGGGCAGCCTTATCCTTTATTCCACAATCGAGGGTTATTAACAGCTCAACCCCATTGTCTAAAGCATCCTGAACTCCAATTTCAGAAACCCCGTAACCTTCTTTGTATCTATCGGGAGTATAATAATCTACATTATCGTAATTCAAGTGGTTTTTGAAATGCCAATACATCATGGATGCCGAGGTGGTACCATCTACATCATAATCGCCATAAAAGCGAATGAGGCCGCCCGATTTTATGGTTTCTACAACCTTTTCAACGGCCTTGTCCATGTTTTTCATCAACAGGGGCGGGTGTAGGCCCTCCTTTCCTGGATTAAAAAAGTGCTTCGCAGGATCAAAATTATCTATGCCCCGTTGAAGCAATAATCTGGCAACAGTTGGGCTACTTCGAATTGAGTTGGCCAGGGCCTCAATTTGATCATTGGAAGGGGCGGGAACTTGAATCCAGTTTTTTGCTGCCGTCATATCTACAAATTAACGAAATTGAAAGGACTGTTGTGGCCAATTTTTTATTTGAATAATAAAACCCCTATGCGTTTTTTATTTGAAAGGCAGAATCGGACGTCCTACCTTTGGAATTGTCCACATTCCAATGCAAGAAAATCCAGGCCAAGCAACTCATCGGTTAGAAGTATCGTTGGACCATCCCAGAAAAGAGGACCAAAACATACTCATAATTGATATTAAACCCGTGGGTTCTACTCTACCTCAACCTAGGCAGATCCGCAAGAACAACAAAACCCGTTAGATGGACTGCCAATTGAATCAAATCGGCTGAGCTTAATCTTGGGTTTTATAACATACCCCTGTTCTAAAAGATCGAGTTCATCGTTTAATTCTTCCGCGTGAATTTGACAATCGGTCCCATGGATTCCACCCTGATTCACCATTGGCATGCATTCAAGAAAAAGGCCCTTTGGAAAGATCCCCATTTGAATCAAATCGACTGAGCTTAATCTTGGGGGTTAAAACATACCTCTATTCTAAATGACAGAGGGCACAATTTAACCCTTCCAAGTGAGCTTGATTTGGTCTAGGGCAAGGGCAATGTGTATTTAGACACCTATTCCAAAATTTCGGTGACCTTGAAGTTGCCATGATTCGGCCACGCAGGCTTCAAAGCAAATTGCGAACCTGATTCTCGACCTTTATTTCTGGCTCGCTTCACCGGTTATGGGGCGAGGGGCTAGAATTATTAAGACCGGCTACTGTTGCCTCTTCATGTGCCAGGAGTTTCTGTCAATGAAGGTCATGATTGGCATCCGCCGTCGGCTTTAATTCTTCGATATGGCCTCTTTAATCTTCGTTTCAATTTCTTCACACAATTCTGGATTGTCTTTTAAAAGAGCCTTCACCGCTTCTCTTCCTTGACCAAGCTGTGTGTCGTTGTATTTGAACCAGGAGCCGGACTTTTTCAACACGTCAGTTTCAACTCCAATATCAATCAGCTCTCCCAATTTGGAGATTCCTTCTCCATAAATAATATCGAATTCAGCCAGTTTAAAAGGCGGGGCCATTTTATTCTTAACCACTTTTACTCTGCTGCGATTCCCAACTAAGGCATCTCCATCTTTTAGCTGCCCCGTTCGGCGAATGTCCAATCGAACACTACAATAGAACTTCAAGGCATTACCTCCGGTTGTCGT
>JAQCBQ010000047.1 GCA_027621385.1 Bacteroidota bacterium
TGGTATTGGTCAAAATCCCGGAAGAAGGAGGTTAGTAATTCCCTAAGGCACTCGCTGCACGACATCTCCTCTGTGCCCTTTGTGCCGACTTGGTGTGCTTGGTGGTTAAAAAACCCTCAAAGAAATTTGCGACTTCTTTAAATCCAACCCGAAACACTCCGTTTTTCCTTTTGTGTTGTTTATGAAAGATGTTGTTATTCAACACGATAGAATCATCAAGGCCCTTTCGAAGTAAAGGCCTAAACCCACTTCGGTTGAAGGGCACAACCCATTTCTTTAAATTGCTGTAAATTAGAGCAAAAATCGATTTCCATGCCTGCTTTCTTCAGAGCCTTCTTCCTACTCTTCATCCCCCTGCTCGTAAACGCCCAAGGCGTTATCATCTCCAACCAATCCTCTACCCCCCACTCCAGTGCCGGGCTTGAAATTGATTTTAATGACCGAGGCCTACTCATGCCCCGACTAAGTACGGCTCAACGAAATGCCATTGCCAATCCGGCTATTGGTCTTCAAATTTACAACAGCAGTGTACATTGCGTTCAGGTCTATTTCCCGGGCGGGTGGAACAATGTAACCTGCGACTGCACCACGCCTCCCCCCGCTCCAGGAAGCATTACTGCCATTCCCAATATTTGTCCGGGCGACACCGGGATTCAATTTAGCATTGCTGCAGTTCCCGGAGCCATAGATTACACCTGGTCTGTTCCAACCGGTTGGCAAATTACCGCCGGGCAAGACAGCCTGATTATGACGGCTTCCTCCAACAACAGCACCGGAAACCTACAAATTTCCGTCACCGCCAACAACGGTTGTGGCAGTTCGTCCCCCACTTCAACAACCATCAACAGCGTTTCGGTTAACCCCAGCATCGTGGTTCCCAACGGCGTTTACTTAAACTCTCCGGCCACCTTTAGCAGCCAGCAATCTGGCGGAACGTATCAGTGGAGCTTTGCCTCAGGAAATCCCGGCAGCAGCGCATCGGCCAGTCCTTCCGTTTCATGGAGCCAAGCCGGCACCTACACCGTTATTCTAACCCAAACCATCAACGGATGCTCGGCCACCGACACCGCTCAGGTTACGGTTACAAATTGCGTTTATCAGTCCGGAAGCCAAACCTTTAATGCCACATCTACGGGTCCCAACGGAAACTGGCAAATGTTTGTGGTGGGAGCTTGTACCACTTCCGTAACACTTGAAGCCCGCGGGGCCGAAGGCGGTGGCGGTGGCGGGAAAGGAGCCCGCATGATCGGTACGTTTTCTGTTTCGGGTGGAGACACCCTCGACATTCTGGTCGGGCAACAAGGCTTATCTGCACCCAATTCCGTTGGAAATGGCGGTGGCGGAGGCAGCTTCGTGGTTAAGCGCGGTACCGGATTGCTCATCGCCGCCGGTGGCGGGGGCGGCACCGGACACAACAATGCCTATGGAAACAATGCACAAAGCCACGGAGTCACAACCAATACAGCTCAAGCCGGAATGCTCACCGGAGGCGGAGCAGCCGGAAGCAATGGAAACGGCGGAGCCATAGGAACCTGCAGCGGTTCGCTGTGCAGTGGCAGCTGGGGAAATGCCGGGGGCGGCGCAGGATACTTAAGCAACGGCGGTTCGGCCCCAAGAGTAAACGGGGGGCAAGCCATCGTCAATGGCGGCACCGGCGGTAGCTCTACCGGAGGCTTTGGCGGCGGCGGCGGTGGCGACACCTTTATATATGGCTGCCAAAACGGAAACCACGGTGGTGGCGGGGGTGGCGGTTACTCCGGCGGCGGTGGGGGCGGCACCAACTGCAACGGCGCTGGCGGGGGCGGAGGATCCTACAACACCGGAACCAGCCAAAACAACAGCTCCGGATTCCAATCCGGACACGGACAAGTTGTGGTTTCCTGGTAAACCCCCAAACCGAATTCTCAACAGGGCCTCTTTGAAGTAAAAAGCCCAATCAAGGCATAATGCCTTTTTTACCGCAACGGCCGCAATGGAAGCCGCAATGTGCGTAAAGGTGGCTCAAAACTCCTGCTCTCCCACGCAACAACTGCATTCCCTCTGTGAACTTTGCGCCGACTTTGGAGACTTTTGTGGTAAAAAAATCAAGCCCCATCTGCCCATTTTCTACCGCACCGGCGACCAAGGCATCTTTGTGTATATTTGACATTATGTTGCTGCGCTGTTTTCTACTCGCCTTCGCTTCTACTGCGGCTTTCGCTCAGCATGCCATTTACCCGTCCAATGGAACGCTGTTCGACGAACAGGTACACCGCATCGACATTCAACTAAGCTCAGATTCCTTAAACCTGCTGTGGAGTTCGGCAGAACGATGGACCAATCGGGAATTCCTTTGCACCTTGGTGTACGACCAGTCGGATACTCTTGCCCCTGTTGCCATTCGGCTGCGCGGAAACACCTCGAGAAATGCGCCAACCGGAAAACTCAGCTACCGAATCGACATCAACCAATGGCTGCCCGGCCAAACCCTGCAAGGCCACAAACACCTGGCTCTGAATGGCTCACGAAACGACCCCTCTATGGCGCGTGAGCTGACCGCCGCGTATTTGATGGAAAAAGCCGGGATTTCTGTTCCACGCTGCAATCCTGTGGCCCTCTACATCAACGGACAATACCAAGGACTGCGCATTTTGTCGGAATATGCCGACCAAATGTTTGTGCAAACTCGATTTGGCAGCAATCCTCTGGGCCCATTGTTTAAATGCACCTGGCCCGCCAATCTGGGCTGGGAAGGCCCACTGGAACAAACCTATAAAAACATCGTAAATCCCTCACCCCTCAATGAGCGCGCTTACGACTTAAAAACCCTGGAAGCCGGCGACGATTATTCCGGCTTACTTGATTTTATTCAGTTTATTCATCAAAGCAACAGCAGCCAGTTTTCGGCCGGGATTGACAGCCGATTCAATGTTCAAGGCTTCCTCAAAGCCTTAGCCATGGAAATTCTAATTGGACATTGGGACAATTACTACTTCAACAAAAACAACTACTACCTGTATTGGGCACCTCAGGCCGGGCGGTGGGAGTACTTTCCGTTCGACATGGATAACACCTTTGGAATCCATTGGAACGTTTGCCCGGATGTGGACGACCGCGACATTCATCAATGGGGGAACGGCACAACGGCCGATGCGCCATTGGCTTACAAAATTTTGGCCAACAGCCAATTCCGCGCAGATTTTGAAGGCTATGTGGAACAGCATCTGGCCACCGTCTTTAATCCGGGGCATTTGTTTCCTCGGCTGGACAGTTTGCGCTTAAAATTGCAACCTTTTATTGCTCAAGACCCCAATTACAATGGCAGCAATGCTTACTTGGGCGACGAACAGCGATGGAGTCAGAATTTCAGTGTAAACTCCGACATTTGGGCGGTTAAGCCCTATATTTCTTCTCGGCATGCCTCGGCTTTAACTCAACTGCAAGGCTTGGGCATTCAAGACCTTGGCCAAGCGCCGGGTGGACCAAATCCAACCGATGGCCGGTTTTGGCTGAACGTGGAATCTGGACTTGAGCCCCTAAGAATTACAGACATTTGGGGCCGCGTTTGGTGGGAAGGACCTTTGATTCAGCCCTACATTGACCTGGCGGATTTCCCGGCCGGCATGTACCTGTTGCATCGGGCCAATGCTTCGCCCTTTCGCATTCTAAAAAAGTGATTCCCGCTTTGGGTTTGAGGCGGCCGGGGGCGGGATTGAAGAGGGTTGCCCGCAAGGCCGAACGGGCCGGGCCCGCGAGCTGCGGAGGCGACTTTAGGAGCCCACGCAAAGCTGCTGGGGCCGCCCCGTTTGGACGCGGACTACCCCTGAAAGCCCGAATTCCCCCCCAAAAAAATCAATGGTGATGTCCGCCGGGACCATGAACATGGCCATGATCCAGCTCTTCTTCCGTGGCTGAGCGCACCTCTACCACCGTGCCGGCGAAATGCAAATGCTTGCCTGCCATCGGATGATTGAAATCGATGGTCACCGTTTCCAGCCCACGCTTAAGCACCTTTCCGGGAAGCGCATTGCCATCGGGATCCTGCATTTGAATGGTTTCGCCCTCTTTCACGTATTCTTCGGCAAACCGCCCCTGAATCATAAAGGCCGAAACCGGCAAATCTACAATGGCTGTGCTGTCAACAGGCCCGTATGCCTGTTCTGGACTCAGCTTAAAATCAAAGGAATCTCCGCTGCGCTTGCCCTGCAAATTTCCTTCAAACTCTTCCAGCAAATTGCCGAAACCGAACAAAAAATAAAAGGGTTGCGCCTCGGTTACCGTTTCGACCACATCGCCACTGTTGGCTTCTTTTAGGGTGTAGGTAATGCCTACCACCGCGTCTTTTTCAATATTCATAGGGATGGTTTTGCCCAAAGGTAAACTTTTCTTTTGGGCAAAAGCCAACATCGGCGCATTCTGCGCCAATCCTCAATTCCCCGAAAAAGGCGCGAATTATTGCTGAATGGCGTACAGCTGAACGTTCTGAGGAATGCCCATCAAGTCCAGGTTGGTACTCATTCTCAATTCCCCTTCCTGCAGGGTTTGAATGCTCCAAGTGGTCGTTTGGCCTTCGCCTTCAACGATCAATTGCTTTTCATCTTCCGACAGCGACCAGGTTCCGGCAATTTGAATGGCCACCAAATTCAAATCAAAATTTCCTTCCCGATCCATAATCAAAGAAACGGGCTGACCCTGTGCAACGAAGGGTAGAATATCTGTGCCGGCGGCCGTCAGCGATTGAACTTCCCAAGGGCGCTCAACCAGCCAGTCGGTCGTCGATTTCTCGCAGGAGCTGAACAAAATGACAAGTCCCAGCAGCAAAGTAGATAGAATGCGTTTCATGGTTTTGTTTTTTGCAAAGTACGGAAGAGATTGCCTGACTCGCAAGGGCTTAACTCAACTTTTTATTTTTTTTAGGGCGCCATTTCCTGCCCTACCTGCAAGTCCTCGGGCCAGGGCCGGCACTGCAACGGGCTGCGGTGGCTCCCCTTGGTCGCCTCCTCGCTCCGGCAGTGCTGGGCCCTTGCCCTGTGGGCTTTCCGGAGCGGTCAGGGGCGCGGGCGCCTCAAGCCCTAATTCCCCATCAAAAAAATCGGCTCCCGCCTGAACCCTTTTTCCAGATGCGGTGTTCCCATAAAGTAAGGTGTTCTAGTGGCGGCGGAAAGATTTTTATGTTTTCGAGCCAAAGGACAGAGGCACATGTAAAGATATTTCTAAATTTGCACGCAACTTAAGTTACATACAGAGGCATGGCAAAAACCATACACCTAAAAAAAGGCCTGAACATCCAATTGCTGGGCGAAGCGTCCAAAACCTTGGAACAGGCTTCCGCTCCCGAAACCGTTATGATTAAACCCACAGATTTTGTGGGAATTAAGCCAAAAACGCTGGTTCAAGCCGGCGATGAGGTCTTGGCGGGAACTCCTTTGTTTTTCGATAAAAACAATCCGGCCTACCGCGTCGTTTCTCCGGTGAGCGGAGAAGTGGTTGAGGTGGTACGGGGTCCGAAGCGGGTACTGTTGGGAATAAAAATTCTGGCCGATAAAACCATTCGGTCAGCGCAGATTCCTCGAATTGATGCTGAACAAGCCGATGCCGATGCCTTGGCAGAATATCTGTGTGCGCACGGAGCTTGGGCTTTTATCCGCACAAAACCCTATGATGCGGTGGCGTTCCCCGATATTAAACCGAAAGCCGTTGTTGTTCCCGCTTTTGATTCGGCTCCTCTAGCTCCATCCATCGAATTTTTGTTGGAAGGTAAGATGGAGGCCTTTCAAAAAGGATTAGACGTACTGTCCAAGGTTTCTGGAGCCCCAGTGTATCTGACCACACATGCCAAATCGAACTCCGCCCAATTCGGCAGTTCCGTTTCGGGAGTTGAACATGTAATTTTTGATGGCCCACACCCTTCAGGAAATGTGAGCGTACAAATGCACCATATTTCGCCCATCAATAAAGGTGAGTTTGCCTGGTATGTTCAGGCAGAAGACGTGGCGCGCATTGGCACCCTGGTTGCTGAAGGCCGCTTTGATGGCCACCGCCGTCTGGCCTTGGTTGGCTCATCGGTTGAAAACCCCGTTTATGTAGATGCCATTCAAGGCAGCAGCATGGCCTCTATTTTGAAAGACCGCAAACTGCAATCTACCGAGTTTGGCAACCGCATTATTTCGGGCAATGTGCTAACTGGTGATTCTGTTGGAGAAGAGGGTTACCTTGGTTTTTACCACCATCAGGTGACCATAATACCCGAAGGGAAGCACCGGGAATTTTTTGGTTGGGCAGCTCCCGGATTCGATAAGTTTAGCTTATCCCGCACCTTCTTCTCTTGGCTAACGCCTTCTAAAAAGTATGCCTTAACCACCAACATGCACGGCGAACACCGGGCCTTTGTGGTTACCGGAGAATACGAGAAGGTTTTCCCCATGGATATTTATCCCGTGCAATTGCTGAAAGCCATTCACACCGGTGATATTGAAATGCAGGAGAATTTGGGAATCTATGAGGTCTCGCCCGAAGATTTTGCCTTGTGCGAATTTGCCTGCACCTCGAAAATTGAATCACAAAGTATGGTGCGCGCTGCCCACGATTTGCTGTACGGCGAATTGGTAGATAGCCGCAAAGAACCCGTTCATCATTAATCACGATACAAAAACAGATTTGGTAGTATGAAACCCCTGAAAAGAATCGTTGAGAACTTTGAACCCCATTTTGCCGAAGGAGGAAAATGGAGGAAGTATTGGCCCTTGTTTGATGGCTTCGCCACCTTTTTATTCACCCCCGGCCATGCCACCCACAAAGGAGCTCATATCCGCGACGGTATAGATTTAAAACGCACCATGTCAATGGTGATTTTGGCCATGGTGCCCGCCCTATTGTTCGGAATGTACAATGTTGGTTATCAGCACTTCCTAGCCTTGGGCGAACAAGCCGCCTTTATGGATATGTTCCTGTATGGAATGTGGAAGGTGCTTCCCTTGGTGGTGGTTTCGTATGGTGTAGGTTTGGGTGTTGAGTTTGTATTCTGCATCATAAAAGGCCACCAAATCAATGAAGGGTATTTGGTTTCCGGCATGTTGATTCCGTTGGTGTGTCCTCCCGATTTGCCTTTGTGGATGCTCGCCTTGGCGGTAATTTTTGCCGTAGTTATTGGAAAAGAAGTGTTTGGTGGAACGGGAATGAACATCTTGAACGTGGCCTTAACGGCTCGGGCCTTTTTGTTCTTTGCTTATCCGGCCGACATTTCAGGAGATAAGGTTTGGATTTCCGGCGTTTCTAACCAAGTGGTGAATGGATACACCGGAGAAACGGCTCTGGCTCAGTTTGCTAAAACCGGCGGAGATGTGGCGGCAATGGGCGGTCAATCTTTTGCATCTCAGGCCGACTTTCTATGGTCTGGCTTCATCGGCCTGGTTCCGGGTTCTGTAGGAGAAACCAGCACCCTAGCCATTCTAATTGGTGCCGCCATTTTAATGTTGACCGGCATTGGAAGCTGGAGAATCATGGCATCTGTTACCTTGGGTGGATTGGCCATGGGGTACCTGTTGAATGGATTTAGCGGCATTTTCCCCGACAATGCCTACCTGGCCATTCCTCCTTATTACCATTTGATTTTTGGTGGATTTGCTTTCGGAGCTGTGTTTATGGCCACCGATCCGGTAACGGCATCGCAAACTCCCACAGGAAAATACATCTACGGATTCTTAATTGGAGTCCTGGCCGTTATAATTCGCGTGCTCAACCCCGCCTATCCCGAAGGAATGATGTTGGCCATTCTGTTTATGAATGTTATGGCCCCCTTAATTGACCACTATGTGGTTCAAGGAAACATCAACCGCCGCCTGAAACGTTTAAATGTTGCAACCCATGGTTAATAAAGAAAGCAATAGCTACACGCTGATCTTCTCAGCGGTGCTGGTCGTATTGGTGGGCGTATTGCTCACCGTGGTGTTTGAAATCACCAACACGCCATATGAAAAAAGCGTGGAGATGGAAAAGCGGCAAAATATCTTATCTGCCGCTCTTGGAAAGGCCTTGAGCCGCGAAGAAGCCGATGGGCTCTTTACCAAGTACATCAAAGATTCAAAAGTGTACAATGCCCAAGGCGTGGAAGTGCAAGGTCAAGACGCCTTTAATCTGGACTTGGCCAAAGAACTTAAAAAATCGGAGAGCGAACAATTGTACCCCTTGTTTGTGTTTCAAGACGGCGAGGTAACACGCTACATCTTGGGCATGCGTGGAACAGGCCTTTGGGGGCCGGTTTGGGGATACATTGCCATTGAATCTGATTTAAACTCTGTGTTTTACGCCAACTTCGACCATAAAGGAGAAACCCCCGGATTGGGAGCTGAAATCAAACAGCCCATTTTTCAAGATCAATTTGGGTTAGACAAAGGCAAAAGGATTTACAATGGTTCGGAATTCAAGGGCATTGTAGTAGAGAAAAAAGGACGGACTTCTGAAAGCAGCCCCGAGTTTGCGCATGTCGTGAATGGCATTTCCGGAGGAACCATTACCTCAGATGGAGTAAGCTATATGCTTCAAAAATACCTGAAAGCCTTTGATGCCTTCGCCACAAAATCTGGCCTGAAGGGCAGCAACGTTCAAGCACAATTGCACCTTAACGCTTCAACCCAGAACCCATGAGTACGGAAACGATAGCAGCAGTAAAAGAGCGGAAACCATTATTTACCGCTAAAGACCGCAAACTGATTACCGATCCACTGGACGATGACAACCCCATTACGGTTCAGGTATTGGGCATCTGCTCGGCGCTTGCCGTAACGGTGCAGGTTAAACCCGCCCTGTTTATGTCGATGGGGGTTTTGTTTGTGTTGATTATGGGAAACCTGGTGGTTTCATTGATCCGCAACCTGATTCCTTCTCGGGTGCGCATCATCGTTCAATTGGTGATTGTGGCCGCCTTGGTTACCGTGGTCGACCAAGTTCTGAAAGCCTATGCATACGATGTAAGTAAGGAGCTTTCTGTGTTTGTAGGGCTGATTATTACCAACTGCATTGTGATGGGCCGCCTAGAAGCCTTCGCCTTGGCAAACAAACCCGGACCCGCCATCCTTGACGGCATCGGAAACGGTTTGGGCTATTCCTTCATCTTGCTGCTGGTGGCCGTAGTGCGTGAATTGTTTGGAAGTGGAACCATTTTAGGTTTCCCCATCATCGGCGAATGGGCCCTGAACCTAGGCTACAAACACAATGGCCTGTTTGTTCTGCCTCCTATGGCCTTGGTCATTGTGGGCGTTATCATTTGGGTTCAACGCAGCCGCAACCAAAAGCTTATTGAAGCCAATTAATCCTAGAGCATACGATTATGGAATTAGTAAACATATTTATCCGTTCGATTTTCATCGAAAACATGATTTTCGCCTATTTCCTAGGCATGTGTTCCTATTTGGCGGTATCAAAAAAGGTGAACACCGCGGTAGGACTTGGCATGGCGGTAATCTTTGTGCTTGGAGTTACCATCCCCATCAACTATTTGCTTGAGAATTATCTGCTGAAGGCCGGAGCTCTTTCTTGGCTTGGTCCAGATTTGGCGGACGTGAACCTTGGCTTTTTGTCCTTCATCATGTTCATCGCCGTTATTGCGGCCGTTGTGCAGTTGGTAGAAATGGCCGTAGAGAAATTTTCTCCTACCCTATATTCTGCCTTAGGTATCTTTTTGCCCTTGATTGCTGTAAACTGTTCGATTCTGGGTGGAGCCTTGTTCATGCAAGAAAAAGACTTCCCCAACATCGGCCAAGCTACGGTGTATGGCTTGGGTAGCGGTGTGGGTTGGTTTATCGCCATCGTGGCCATTGCCGCCATCCGCGAAAAAATCAGGTACTCCAATGTGCCAGGTCCGCTGCGCGGCCTAGGTATGGCCTTTATCATAACCGGGCTTATGGGCATCGCCTTTTTGAGCTTCAGTGGAATTAAACTCTAACCCTTAAAGACACACAACCATGAATACGACCTTGCTCATTGCCGCTGTTGTTGTTTTTCTGGCCATCATTTTGCTTTTGGTGGTGTTGCTGCTCTTTGCCAAGTCAAAGCTGACCCAGTCCGGTCCGGTACGAATTACCATCAATGGCCAAGACCCCATCGAAGTATCTGCCGGTGGTACGCTGTTGTCAACCCTTGGCAATGCTAAAATCTTCTTGCCTTCAGCCTGCGGAGGCGGCGGAACCTGCGCCATGTGCCGTTGTCAGGTCATGGAAGGCGGAGGCGACATTCTTCCCACCGAAGCCCCCTATTTTTCACGCAAAGAAATAAAAGAAAACTGGAGACTAGGCTGCCAGGTTAAGGTGAAACAAGACATGAACATTCAAATTCCGGAAGAAATCTTCGGAATTAAAAAATGGGAGTGCGAAGTGGTTTCCAATTACAACGTAGCCACCTTCATCAAAGAATTTATTGTTCGTTTGCCCGAAGGAGAAACCCTTGATTTTCAGGCAGGTGGTTACATCCAGGTGGATGTACCGGCCTTCAAAACCAACTTCAAGGATTTCGACATCACTCCTCATCCTGAAGATCCTGCAGGTCCAGATAAGTTTAAAGAAGATTGGGATAAATTCAACCTTTGGGACCTTACCCTTGACAGCAAAGAGCCCATCTTCCGCGCCTATTCCATGGCCAACCACCCTGCCGAAGGAAACATCATCATGTTGAACATTCGGATTGCTACTCCACCTTGGGATCGGGCCAACAACCGCTGGATGAACGTGCCTCCGGGCATCTGCTCCAGCTATGTATTTAGCCGCAAACCCGGAGATAAAGTAACCATTTCCGGTCCCTACGGTGAATTCTTCATCAAAAACACCGACAAAGAAATGGTGTACGTGGGCGGAGGTGCTGGTATGGCTCCCTTGCGTGCCCACATCTTCCACCTGTTCCACACCCTGAAAAGCAACCGCAAGGTGTCGTATTGGTATGGAGGCCGATCTAAGCGCGAACTGTTCTACATCGACCATTTCCGCAAAATTGAACAAGAGTTCCCCAACTTTAAGTTCTACGTGGTCTTGTCTGAACCTACACCCGAAGACAACTGGCAGGTGAAGGAGTCGCTTGACGCTCCCGGAGACGGATTCCTTGGATTCGTTCACCAAGCGTTCATCGACAACTACCTAAGCAAGCATCCTGAACCCGAAGAAATCGAGTTCTATTTCTGCGGACCTCCTATGATGAACCAGGCCGTAGTTAAAATGTGCGACGATTGGGGCGTTCCCCCCGAGCATGTGGCCTTCGACGACTTTGGTGGCTAATTCCCCGTGGATCGAAAAGCAACCTACAAGCATCTCGTTCGGCAAACCGAGGCTCTATTTAAAGACGAAGCCTGTTTTTTACCGGCAGCAGCCAACCTCATCGCCGTATTGCATGAAGGACTTGGAAATTGGTGGACTGGCTTTTATTTCGTGCGCGGAGAAGAGCTTATCCTTGGGCCATTTCAAGGCCCCGTAGCCTGCACACGCATCGCAAAAGGAAAAGGAGTTTGCGGTACCGCCTGGAACGAAAACCGAACCCTCATCGTTCCCGATGTACATGCCTTCCCCGGACACATTGCCTGCAGTCCCGCCAGCAACGCTGAAATTGTTGTACCTTTTCGGGTAAATCAACAAATTGTAGGCGTGCTCGATTTAGATTCAACCGACTTTAATTATTACGGTGAAGAAGACGCGACCTATTTGAGCCATTTGTTGGAAATGCTGGCAAAAAAATGGGAAGGAAAACTCCTTTAATCGGTCTGCTGCTGTTGTTCTGCCTGCTCTGGCTCAGCTGCGCAAATCCGGTTATGCCCACCGGTGGACCAGCCGATAAACAGCCTCCGCGCTTGCTCTTCACCAATCCCGACACCTTCGCCACCGGAGTACAAACGGGCAACTTGCTTTTGACGTTTAATGAGTGGATCGACCTAAAAAACGGACAAAGGGAGGTGCAAATAAGCCCCCCACAAGCTCAACCGCCCATCCTCACCGTGCGCGGAAAATCGGTACTCATAACTCTTAAGGACAGCCTGCTGCCCAACACCACCTACCAAATCAATTTTGGTTCGGCCATTCGCGACATTACCGAAGCCAATGTATCAAAAGGATTAAGTTACGTTTTTAGTACCGGCCCGGTGCTGGATTCTGCTTGGATTGAGCGCCGATTGCTGGACAGCAAAACGGGGCGGCCCTTGGCCGGCGCGGTATGTATGGCCTACCGAAGCCCCATAACCGCCCAAAATGCTGAACGGCGCCCTGAATTTTTGGGATATGCCGACTCGTCCGGATGGGTAAAGCTGAATTACCTTCCCAATCAAGACTTATACCTGCTGGGCCTTCGAGAAAGCGCTCCGGATTTCATATACAACCGCCCCGGGGCAGAATGGATTGGATTCGAATTGAACCCCGCAAAACCCTTCGACTCCGATACCCTTTGGCTGTTTAAAGAAGAACCCGATTCCCAGGCCATTCGTTCCGCCACCGAACTGCATGGCGGTAAATGGGCCTTGAAATTGAATCTCCCCGCCCAATCCATCGAACTCGTTGATTCTCCGGAAGACCTAAGCGGCATGCTGCTGGAACGGGATTCGGGCATGGTCGATTCCTGTGTGCTCTGGCTGCCCAATACCGGTCGGATGGACAGCCTGAACATCGCCCTATTGACCGACAATTCCTTGCTGAGGCGTACCCTGTATCCAAAGGGGATGCCCAAGCCGCCAAAACCGGGCAAACCTGCCCTTGAGGGCCCCTCTTCCATGCCTTGGGTACTCAGCTATTCCCGCCCTATTGTACAAGCCTATCCGGAGCAGTTCCGGCTAACGGCAGACAGCGTCAAGATTCCCTTTAACCTCAGCTTAAATCGGGGCCGGGCCTCCATTCAATTCGAATTCCTTCCCAACAAAACCTATCGCCTTGCCTGGGACAGCGCGGCATTTATCGACATCTTCGCCGAAAAAGCCCTGCCGGGCGAACTAAAATTCGATGCTGAGGCCGATCGGAATTTTGTAACATGGACCGTTCTGTTCCGCTCCAAGCCCAATACCCCGCGCCTAATCTGGGCAGAAACCAAACAAGGGCTACGACTTCCATTCAATATGAAGCCCGATGGACTGTCGGGAAGCCTGACCTTGCCCGTTGGAGAGTACCTCTTGCTGCACACCGAAGACGAAAATTCAGATGGCCGATGCAATCCCGGAAATTGGAAAAACAAGGCTCTGCCCGAAAAAACCTACATTTCGAAAAAGGCCTTCCTGCTAAAACCGGGATTTGATGTAGAAACAGTTTGGGAATAAGCCAGACCAAAATCTACTTGCGCTTCCTGCACGCACAAATCTCGAAAAACCCCATGCATCCGTCTCGAATATGCTGGCTTTGTACTTTTCCTGACTCGTCCTCCTTTTTTGATTGTACAACAACTCACTTATAATCCATTGTTTGTCTTTCTTATTGTGGGGCATCTGTTATACGAATTGGCCAAGTTAGATCACGGAGCTCCTTTGCGAACATTGCGGCCCCCATTGCGGCCTTTGTGTTAAAAAATGGCAGTCGGGCCTTGAAGTTTTTTTACCGCAAAGGGCTCCAAGTCGGCGCAAAGGGCACAGAGGGCGATATTCAGCTTTAAGCCCCCCATGGAATTATTGGCGCTCACTACATAAGAACCCCGAAGGGGTGATATTATTGTAGAAGGTCTTGAAGCCCGAACCTCGAAAACCCCCATTCAGCCGTCTCGAATATGCTGGCTTTGTACTTTTTAACGTGATACCAACCCAAACATTGAAAAGGAATGCAGACCTTTACCCACATGAAAAACCTTGGGAGGCTTTTTTTCCTTAGTTTGATGGTTGTATTGCCCATATCTCTGATCTCTCAGGAGGTCTGGACACTGCAACGCTGCCTGGAACATGCCCGAGAAAAAAACATCGGCTTAAAGCAAGTGCAACTACGGGTAGATGAAGCCCGGCTTGGCTTTCATCAGGCCTGGGCTCAAATGCTGCCCACCGCCAACCTCAGTTCCGACTTTTCAGAAAACTATGGATTGAGCTTTGACCCCAATTCATTGACGCTGCAAAACGAC
>JAQCBQ010000048.1 GCA_027621385.1 Bacteroidota bacterium
TGGTTTGGAGACCATATAACCTGTGCCTATTGGAGGGAAATCTGGTTGAACGAAGGCTTTGCTTCCTATTCCGAATACCTGTATCGCGAGCAGATTCAAAATGGGAATGCCCGTTCGTGGATGGATGCCACCCACAACAACATCATGTCTTCGGCCGGCGGAAGTGTTTATGTGCCAGACACCACCGATGTAAATCGCATTTTTTCAGGTCGGCTTACCTACGATAAGGGAGCGGCGATTTTACATACCATGAGAGCAATCACCAACCACGATTCTCTGTTCTTTTCTGGATTGCGGCTGTATCTTCAGACCTATGGAGGCGGAACCGCAACGGTCCCACAGTTCAAAACCCTTATGGAGAACCATACGGGCAAAAACTTTACTGATTTTTTTCAAGACTGGTATTATGGAGAAGGGTTTCCCACCTTTAATGTGGAGTACTTGCATTTGAACGACACCTTGTGGCTTTCCATATCGCAAAACACCTCGGTGCCCTCTTCTGTGCCCTTTTTTCATGTACCCTTGGAATTGAGTGTTCAACGTAGCATTGGAGACACAGTTGTTCGTGTTGAATTAAATCAACCCGTTACAACAGCCTTAATTCCGTGTTCAGGTTCGCTTACAGGATTGGTCATAGATCCCAATCAGTGGTTAATCAATCAAAATGGAAGCATTACCATGAATGGGAATCTGAATTTAAGTCCTTTAGAGGATCATGTGCAAGTGTATCCAAATCCTGCTCAACATCAGGTTTGGATTTCAGGTCTTAGTCAAGAGCAAGAATACCAGCTTACCGATGGCTCTGGTCGAGAAATCAGACGCGGTAAAATTGCTCCATCCCAAGCCATTCAAATCCAGCAACTAAATTCTGGCCTTTATATTTTGAGGATACCCGAGCTAGGACAGGGTATTTCATTTATTAAGCATTAAACTACATTCCGTTTTGACTCATTCAAATTGGAGGATTGCCTTCAGCTCATTGTTGTTTTTAATGTGTACCCCACTTTGGAATCAACAATTATTCAAAGGAAAAATCAAGGATGGTTCCACAGGGAAGCCACTTCCCTTTGCTTCAATTGCTATTAAACCACTTGGAAATCCAGGAAAAACCCTAACCGGCGGAATTGCGGACAGCCTGGGAAAATTTAGTTTCCCATTTCCGGAAGGGAAACAGCTATTGCTGCAAATCAGTGCAGTGGGATACAGCACCTTTTTAGATACCTTGACCGAGAACTGGAAACTCAAAAATGGGAGCACCTATGTATTAAAGCCCAACGCCCAGGCCATTTCAGAATACAACCTAACTGAGGAACGAGCAGAAATGGAATTGGGGGTAGACCGAAAAATCTTTAATGTTCAGAAAAATAGTATCGCCGCGGGAGGGTCTGCTATGGATGCCTTGAGACAGGTTCCTTTGGTCCAGGTAGATGTGGATGGAGGAATCACGGTGAGAGGCAGTGGAAGTTTATTGGTGTACATCAATGGAAAGCCCTCAGGCCTAACTGCCGATAATCGAAGTCAGATTTTAGAGCAAATACCGGCGGCATCCATTGTCAGGTTTGAACTGATTACATCCCCCTCCGCCAAATACGATGCCGAGGGAGTTACTATTTTGAATATAATTACCAAAGAAGACCGGCCCGATGGACGATTTGGTCAAATTAGTGGTGGCGGTGGATGGCCTGCCAATTCGAATGCCTCAGCAAATCTAAATTTAAAAAAGGGAGCTTGGGTATTTTCGAACAACCTCTCGTTTCGAAGTTCTACACGCCCCATGACTGGGTACACACGCCGGAACAGTTATGTACCTGGCAGCCCCTTTTTGAGACAAAACCAAGATATCAGTGGCGATCGAAGTAACATGAATGCAAGCCTTTCTGGATCTGTAGAATATAGTCCAGACAAGAAAAACACCCTAACCTTAACCTATCTAGGCGGACCTCGTCAGGAGCAGCATCCAGAGCTTTTTCAAAACACGTTCTCCGATTCCCTATATGTTCCAAGCCGCAGTTACTTGCGGCGAGTAGACAACTCAGAACTGGGCTGGAATACCGACATTAACCTGTCATGGGTGCATAAAAACAATGCTACCGGCTCTGAATGGAGTGCTTCAACTTCTGGAAGCATGAACGGAGAAGTGGAACAATCCGACTTTGAACAGGAGGAAACCTTTCCATGGCTCGACACCATTTACAGCCGAAGTCGAAACGAAGGGTTAAATGCGGTTTTAAGCGCCCAAATAGATCGAATACAAATGCTGAAAAACGCCGTGTTTTCAAAACTTGAATTTGGCATAAAATCAAATTTCAGGCGCAGCGACAACGACCTTAAAACCGACAGTTTAAATGCAACTACGGGATGGTTTCCAGACACTCTAAGAACAGCGGCCTTCAGGTACGACGAATGGGTAATTGCCGCGTACGTTCAAATTTCAGGGAAAATACATAAAAGTCTAGATTACCAGGCGGGAATTCGCAGCGAATACACCATTGCCCAAGGATATGTCGGAAAATCAACCCCCGCCTTTGACAAAAGGTACATTCAGTTTTTTCCGACGGCCAACCTAAAATGGAGTCCCAAAAGAGGGTTGGACTTCACATTGGGTTATTCAAGGCGGATAGATCGCCCTGGCTTTTGGTCGCTAAATCCATTCCCAGATTACCGTGACCCTTTTAATGTTCGAAATGGCAATCCCGATTTAAACCCTGAAATCACGGATGCCCTAGAGTTGTCATTCACCAAAATGTTGGGGCCACACTTTTTTTATGGTTCCGCTTATTATCGCTACACGGATGCTCCAATACAACGATTAATATCCATCGATACCGTTGGAATTGCTAGTGTGGTTCAGGCTAACCTTGGATTTTCCCACAGTACTGGACTGGAATTGGTTTACAGAACACGAATCAAAAAATCAATTACTGGGACTTTTACTATTAATTTATTTAGAACATACACCCAAGGCAATTCGACCTTGGGAGTATTAAATGCTGAAAATTACAGTTTGAATTTACGTTCACAATGGACCTACAAAATGGGGAAAACCTGGGAATGGCAAGGCAGCATATTTTACCAGGCACCACAAGTATTTCCACAAGGAGAAATATCCTATTTCTTATGGGTTGATTTGGGTTTAAGGAAAGATTTTTTGGATGGAAAACTGTCTCTGGCCTTCAATGCATCTGATATTTTTGACACCCGTCGGTTTTTGTTTAAATCCAAAGACGTTTACTTTGATGGAGAGGTGTTGCGCGATCCAATGACCGTTCGATTTACGGCTCAGCTCATCTGGAAATTTGGGAAACAATTTAAGACCGATGTTCGTGGTCGTCGTCGTGGAGAAGGAATGGGCGGAGGAGAAGACATGGGAATGTAGTCAGAATGGTTTAAGACCGGTTCCTATCAAAACAGGGTGCTTAAATTCGAGTGGGCCATGGCCGAATTTCGCTGGCTTCAAAGAAAAACTTTATCTTGGGCTAGCAATCTATTTATATGCCTAATTTAGAATTAATTGCCTTAGCTATTGCCCCAGGACTGGCCATTGGAATTTATATATTTTGGAAAGACAAATGGGAGAAAGAACCTTTGCATTGGCTCTTATTTGCCTTTCTACTTGGGGCGCTCAGCGTCGTTCCAACCGTACTATTATCGGTTTTAGGTCAGCTGATGGGTTCAGAGCCTCAATCTGAAGAAATATGGGTCTCTCTGCTTTCCTGTATATTCGGAATTGGGCTGATTGAGGAATTCTGCAAATTTATTTTTGTCCGCTGGTTTATCTATCCAAAACGGGTTTTCAACGAGCCCTTTGATGGAATCACCTATTGTGTGATGTCGGCCATGGGTTTTGCCACCCTTGAAAACATCATGTATGTAACAGAACATGGAGTTGCCACCGGAATAATGAGGGCCTTTTTATCGGTTCCTGCCCATGCCACCTGGGGTATATTGCTTGGATTTGCTCTGGGAATAAAAAAAATGAGTCCGGAACTCCCCATATTGATTCCCACCCTACTTTTCGCCGCAATACTCCATGGGCTTTTCGATTTCTTTTTATTCCAAAGCTGGGGAGCACTAACCCTGTTGGGGGCATTGGCCACCTTTGCATTTAGTCTGTATTTATCAAAAAAAGCCATTCGATTGCACCAACATGATTCCCCATTTAAGAATTGATTGGACATTGGTTTAGGAATAAAATGCCGGAAGCCAGGTGGCCATACATCAATAAAAGTTGGTGATTTAAAACAGAAAGCCTATTTTTGCAATCCAATTTTGATTGCTTACTGATTAACACATCGTCATGTCTAAGAGAACGTTTCAACCCTCCATTCGCAAGAGAAGAAATAAACATGGTTTTCGGAAGCGAATGTCAACGGCCAATGGCCGCCGTGTTTTGGCTGCGCGCCGCCGTCGTGGTCGCAAGCGTCTAACCGTTTCTGACGAATTCTATCCGAAAAAATAGTAGAGCAAACCGCTTATTGTAGCCCCTTGTTGGGGCTTTTTTTTTACTTTCATGCTCAGTTATGGATACACAATCGAAGGAGTTTTTAAGCCGTTACTTAAACAATTATTCGCCTACCGGTCACGAAGCTCCGGGGCAGCAAATCTGGCTTGATTACGTTAAGCCGTACTCGGACAGCTACCTATCTGACCCCTATGGATCGGTAGCGGCCATCATCAATCCAGATGCCCCTTTTAAAGTAGTGATTGAAGCGCATGCCGATGAAATTGCTTGGTTTGTGGCCAACATCAGTGAGAAAGGCTACATCACCCTAAAGCGGAATGGAGGCAGCGATGCAGTAATTGCCCCCAGCATGCGGGCGGTTATTCATACCAAAAAAGGTTTAATACCTGCCATCTTTGGCTGGCCCGCTATCCATGTGCGCCCCCGAGATAAGGACGAGGCCGCTCCGAATATGAAAAGCATATTTTTAGATGTGGGTGCGCAGAACCGAGATGAGGTGTTGGCCATGGGTATTCACATTGGCTGTGTGGCCACCTTTACCGATGGGTTAACCTGGCTGAACGGAGACCGTTATATTACCGGAAGAGCTTTGGATAACCGCATGGGAGGATTTATGATTGCCGAAGTACTTCGGCGCATCAAAGAAAATAAGATTCAATTGCCTTTTGCCTTGTATGCCGTGAATGCCGTTCAAGAAGAAATCGGATTGCGGGGAGCGGAAATGATATCAAGGCGCATCAAGCCAGATGTGGCCATAATTACCGATGTAACTCACGATACCCAATCTCCTGGATACAATAAAGAAGACGCGGATATTGCTTGTGGACGCGGCCCCGTACTTTCCTATGGAGCGGCTGTACATAATCTGTTGCTGGACCGAATCATTGACACAGCCACCTCCACAGGCATTCCTTTCCAACGCATTGTAGCCGAACGAAGTACAGGTACCGATACCGATTCGTTTGCCTACAGCGGTGAAGGTGTGCCAAGTGCATTAATTTCTCTGCCTTTAAAATACATGCACACCACGGTAGAGACCGTTGCTACCGAAGATGTCGAAAAGGTTATCGACCTGATTTACAATGTAGTAATAGGCATGAAAGGCAACGAAGATTACCGCTACGTACGCTAAGGGCGGCAGCAAGCAATTTCTTTACTAAGTTTGACCAACCAAAACACCTGTATGGATTATTTTAAGGAGTCCCTGAATCTGCATGAATCGCTTCGTGGAAAGATTGGAATTCAGGCGAAAATGGACATTGATTCGCGCGATGGCCTAAGTTTATTGTATTCCCCCGGCGTTGCTGAACCCTGTAAACGGATTCACGCCAATCCCAACGATGTGTGGAAATACACCATTAAAAGCAATATGGTTGCTGTAGTAACCGATGGCACTGCCGTACTTGGTTTGGGCAATATTGGGGCCTCGGCCGCCTTGCCTGTAATGGAAGGTAAAGCCATGCTCTTCAAAAAATTTGGAAATGTGGATGCCTTTCCCATTTGCTTGGATACCCAAGATACCGAAGAGGTTATTGAGACCATCCGGCGCATTGCTCCTGTCTTCGGTGGCATTAACCTAGAAGACATCTCGGCTCCCCGTTGTTTCGAAATTGAAGATCGCTTACAAGATTTAGGGATTCCCGTTTTTCACGACGACCAACATGGTACTGCCGTTGTGGTACTTGCGGGCATCATTAATGCTTGTAAATTGCTGGATAAGAATATCCAAGACCTAAAAATTGTCATTAATGGCGCTGGAGCTGCAGGCGTTGCAATTGCAAAACTACTGGACAGCGCCACCCGGGGAGAAGACCTTCAAGGTCTGGCGGTTAAAGAAGTGATTTTGTGCGATACCAAAGGTGTTGTGCATGCCGGACGGACCGATTTGAACGACACTAAGCGCAGCCTTCTAAGCTGGACCAACCCCAACAATGTTAGTGGCAGTTTGCGGGATGTACTGAAGGGCGCCGATGTATTTATAGGGGTAAGCCAAGAGAACTTACTGAATGCCAACGACATTTCTACCATGGCTAAAGATGCCATCATTTTTGCCTTGGCGAACCCTGTTCCAGAAATTATGCCTGAAGAGGCCTATAAGGGTGGAGCAGCTGTAGTTGGAACCGGCCGCAGCGATTTACCGAATCAAATCAATAATGTTTTGGCCTTCCCCGGTATTTTCCGAGGCGCTTTGGATGGACACGCTCGGCGCATTACTACCCGCATGAAAATTGCAGCCGCTTTGGCCATTGCAGAGTCCGTGGAACATATTGACCGAGAAAACATAGTACCTGAAACCTTAGATATGTCGGTGGGCCCCAAAGTTGCCAAGGCTGTCATTGATGCCATTCGGCCCGAAGACCGTTTGTAATTCATTTTAAATCCACTTTCCTATGGAACGTTTTCGCCCCCTACTCCCCCACGCAATTGCCCTAGCCGCTTTACTCCTAATCGCCATGATTATCGGAAAAGCCGAGCTGTTTGATGGAATGGAATTAAGGGCGCATGATGACGATATGTGGAGAGGGGCCGCCATGCAAGCCATGGATTTTGAAAAGGAACATGGAAGACCAGCCCTCTGGACCAATCGAATGTTCGGTGGCATGCCCAACTACCTGATTTATTTCAAACCCCTTGGTAATTTTATTTCTCCGGTTGTAAATGGACTTGTAGGATTAGGGCTTAGCCGGGTGGCCATGTACCTATGGACCGCTATGGCAGGCTTTTATCTGATGATGATTGCCTTCAAAAACAGAACGGAATCTTCTGTTCTATCTGCCATTGCCTTTGGACTAACCTCGTACGTAGCCGTTGTACTTGCCGCCGGGCATTTCGGAAAAGTTCAAACCATTGGTTACCTGCCATGGGTAATTGCAGGTATGGCATGGATTAGCCGAAAACAATATCTGGCAGGAGCTGCCATGACAGGCATCATGATGAGCTGTGCCATCTTGGCCGGACACTACCAAATGATTTATTACTACATGGTTTTCTTTGTCGCCTTTTGGTTGATTCAGCATGCGATTGTCAGTCTTAAATCAGGCGATATAAAGCATTTGGCCATTGGTGGAAGTTTGCTCTCGGTAGCCATGGCCGCAGCCTTGGTAGCGAACCTAAATCGCATCATGCCCGTGTTGGAATATCAAAAGTACAGCACCCGTGCCCCATCGGAATTGAGTTCAAATTTGGCTTCAACCGACCCAAACGAAGAAACCGGAGGGCTTCAACGCAGTTACATCACCGGCTACAGCTATGCCAAGGGCGATTTTCTGGCTTTAATGGTGCCCAATTATAAGGGCCCTAAAAATGGGTTATTGTTGCTCAATGAAACGGCTGAAAAGTCGCTTGGAGCCCGTGGATTGGAGCCCATTCGCAATTTTCAGATTCAGGCTCAGCAGCAAGGACTAAATGTGTACATCGATCAATATTGGGGTTATCAAGACGCAGCCGGTGGAGTTATTTATGTGGGTGTATTGGTTGTAGTCTTGGGCCTGTTCGGTTTCTTTTTTATTCAATCTGGTTTAAAATATGTCATTTTAACCGGCCTTATTCTCACCATGTGGTTGGCATTAGGAAAAAATGCGCCCTGGTTAACCAACTTGTTCATTGATTTCTTTCCCGGGTACAACAAATTCCGGGCCGTCAATTCAATCATGGTGGTGCCTCAGTTTTTATTGCCCCTACTTTTTGGATTAACCCTGAACGAATTGTTTGAATCGCCACAACGCCTGAAAGAACCCTTCAAATTGGGCAAAAAAGAATTTAATTTCAGCTATGAAGTATTGGGCAAGGGCATTTTTATCGCCGTTTTTGCTTTTATGGGCATCAGTTATATGGCTCCCAGTCTTTTTCAAGACATTGTACGGGTAGAAGATGCCGATCAAATTTCCAGGCTTGCCGGAAACGCTGCCGGCGAAATTATTGATGCCATGGAGAAGGGCCGGGTGGCCATTTTACGGGCCGATTTAGGTCGAAGCATTCTTATTCTTGTGCTTGGAGCGGCTCTTCTTTGGGCGTTCATAAAGAAAAAGCTTCCCCTATTGCAAACATCTATAGCCCTAGGGCTTATTGTGGCTATTGACCTTGGAAGTGTTGGCGGCCGTTATTTGGATGAAAATGCCTATCAAGCGTTTAAACCCAAAGATCAAGCTCAGCCACAAACCGCAGCCGACCGAGTAATTTTGAACGATGGAGATCCGAGCCTTCGTGTGCTGAACCTGTCCGTATCTCCATTTAACGATGCAACTACCTCATTCTATCACCAATCGATTGGGGGATATCATGGGGCTAAAATGAAGCGGTATCAGGAATTTGTGGAAAATCGAATCAATGCAGATTTGAATTTGATGCAAATAGGAATGAGGGGAGCAAAAACCATTTTTGATGCCCAAAAGGCATTTACCGGTTGCGCAGGGCTGAATATGCTCAACACAAAGTACATTATTATAGATTCCAAAAGTTCTCCGATAGAAAATCCGTACCATTACGGAGCCGCATGGTTTCCAAGAAACATTGAATATGTGAAAGGCCCAGATCAAGAAATGGAAGCTGTTAAAACAGCCTATAACCTGAAAGACGTTGTTTTTGTGGATGAAAGGTTCAAATCGTCCATTAAATCATGGAAAGGAAATTACGATTCAACAGCTACAGTAGAAGTTGAGGTGTATAGCCCCGAAGAAATTGTGTACACCGTTAAATCAACCGAATATCAGCCCCTTGTTTTTAGCGAAATTTTCTATGATAAAGGCTGGAAGGTTGAGATGGATGGATTGCCTATTCCTAGCTACCGTGCGAACTACTTGTTAAGAGCCATCGAGGCTGCTCCCGGAACCCATACCATTCGCTGGTATTTTAAACCCGACGTGGTAGAAACCTCAGCCAATTATAGTTTAGCTGGATCGGCATTGCTTACCTTACTGTTGTTGGGCGCAGTGGGAACCTGGCTTTTCAAATTGCGCCAACAAAAGGCTTAACCTGAAATTGGTCTCTAGGACTGAATGCGTTCATCCAGAGGTTTCCAACCAAATCAATGCGCAATTCCAAATCGTTCGATGATAGCCAAGGTGCTTCCAAAACCAACGCACATTTAGGGTATTTACCCCAGCTGGATGGGCTAAGAGTCTTGGCCGTAGGCATGGTAATGATGGGGCATTGGTGGCAATGGAAGTGGACCCAGCCCATACTAAAAGGCCTGCCCTTGGTGCATGGGGTAACCTTGTTTTTTGTTTTAAGCGGTTATCTGATTACCCGGATATTGCTTCAGGAAAATCAAATTCGAATCCACAACGGGCAAGGCTACCTGCCTTTTATGGTTCGGTTTTATGTTCGGCGCACGCTACGCATATTCCCCTTGTATTACATGGTTATTTTCAGTCTATTCCTGATTGATTACCCGAACGCCCGCGAACTATTTCCATGGCTACTCAGCTATACCACCAACATCTACCAATCCATACACAACACCTATGTGGGCGATTTCAATCACTTTTGGTCGTTGGGAGTAGAAGAGCAATTTTATTTGTTTTGGCCTTGGTTACTCTTGGCATTTCCCCGTTCCAAGAGCCTAATTTGGGCCATGTTAGGAATTGCAGTTTTGGGGATGGGCACCCGCATATATTTGGCAGTTGAGGTTGGAAAATGGATGGCAACCTCATATTTCACCTTGTCTTGCATGCCAATATTGGCTATGGGCGGAATTCTAGCCTGGATTCAGCGGTATCGCCCCACATTTGCCCTTCGGCTTGGCCGCGGTTCCTGGCTGCTTGTGTTTTTCTTCTTGTACCTGGCGGGTTTGCTTCTGCAAATCAAGTTTCAATGGGGATGGTACAAAGAATTGGTGGATGAGTATTTTTTTGCTCTGCTGTCTATGCTGTTGATTGCCAAAGCCTCGATGCACGGATTTAAGGGTTGGAGCGGGAAAATTTTAATGACAAGAGGCATTCGATATACCGGACAAATTTCATACGGATTGTATGTATTTCATTTATTTATTCCTAATCTGACCCATTGGATAACGAGCCGACTGAATCTTCATTTAGGAGAGGCGGCCACCTTAGTTTTATATTTCGTCCTGACCTTTGGAATGGCGCACGCATCTTGGGTACTCATAGAGCGGCCCATTAACCGCATTAAGCATCGCTTTCCATATTTAAAGGCCTAATGGGTTGAACATGGGTTTTCTTTTGAGGGGCCTGCGGTAGGGATTGAACCGGATAGCCCGTAAGGGTGGCGGTTTGGGCGGCGCGCGGCGAGGAGGCGACTTTAGGAGCCACCACAGCCCGCTGCCGCCCCAACCGGCAACCGCGGACTATCGGTGAAAGCCCGCAACCGCCCAAATCTAAACATCAATTGTTCAAGCGCTCAGACAATTGCGCCTTCATTTTTTCTGAAACCCAGGTTTGCCACCTACCCTGTTCATCGTAAATGAGAAATACCCCGAAATTGGGCTGTGCCTGCGCGAACGCAATGGCCGGCTGAGTCCCCATCGCCAACAAAGCCGTAGCAAGCGCATCAGCTTCAGCGGCCGTGGGCGCACTCACCGTTACGCTGACCAATTGATGGCTCACCGGAAATCCGGTCTTTGGATTGATCACATGCGCGTACCGACGGCCATCTTTTTCATAATGCTTCCGGTAGCTCCCCGAGGTGGCCAAGCCCCCTTCTAGATTTACAATCGCCTGTAGCGCCCTGGTTTCACTTGCCGAAACCGGTTTATCAATGCCAATTTTCCAGAATTTACCTTGAGGACTCTTCCCTCGGCACCGAACCTCTCCGCCAATCTCAATCATATAGTTCGTATGGCCCTTTTGCTCGAAAAAATCGGCCAAAACATCCACAGAATATCCTTGGGCAATGGCATTAAAATCGAGTCGAGCACCAGCTGTTTTAGGCAGCAAACGACCTTGAACTGAATCGTACTTCAGCACTTGATTTAAACCAATGCGCTGCCGAATTTGGTTTAACATCGGCGTATCTACCTGTTCCGGCAATCCCTTGCTTGCATGCCCAAACCCCCAAAATTGAATCAATGGGGCCAGACTAGGATCAAAATAACCATTGGATAACGCATGCATGTGCGTCGAAAGCTCCCAACAGCGGCGCGCATGAAATCCCATTTCTGCAGATGTATTGCCCGAGTTCCAAGAGCTAATCCAAGATGCACTGTCCCACAGCGACAGCTCTTTGTCAATATCCCGCAACATGGAATCGATGGCAGTTGAGTAGTCCCCATCGCCATCCAATTCAATATGAAAAGTTGTTCCCTGGGCATAGCCCTGATAGATGGAATACGGCTTATCCGCTGGGTTTCCACATGAGCTAAGGGCAAATACCAAGGCAAGGCTAGGAATGAGAATTAAGCGTAATTTGTTCGTTATCATAGGGTTCAACATGAATTAAAACATCTTGTATTTGGGGCTGGTCGGCCATAATGCAATCCTTTAAATCATGGGCATGTGCATGGCTTTGAGCTACCGACATGGAAGGGTCTACCCACACATGCAAATCCACATAATACCGGGTTCCCAATTTTCGAATCCGGCAGGTGGGAATCCCCATAATAAAAGGCAAGCTCTCTCCGATTTCAAGAATTCGGTTGGCCAAAGGCTGATACACATCCTCGTCCATAATTTCACTGAATGCCTTTCGGAAAATCCGATAGGCGTTCAGCACCAAAATCAGAGCTGAGATTAGGGCTGCAGCTTCATCTAGCCAAGCAAAATCAGGGCCAAGAATCCAAGCCATACCAATGCCTACCAAGGCAAATAAAGAACTTAAGGCATCAGAACGGTGATGCCAGGCCTCTGCCTGCAAAACGGAACTGTGAAGGCGCTTTGCCTTTAATCGGATGTAGTGGAATGTTGCTTCTTTCCAGGCAATGATTCCAAGCAAAACAACAAGAGTAAAAGGTTCAGGTAAGGTCTGCGGATTTTTAAGGTTAAGGTATCCTTGAATTCCAATGCTTAAGGCCGAGCCCAATAAAAAGGCGACCACAAGAAAAGTGAGGAGCGGTTCAAGGCGGCCATGCCCATAGGGATGATTTTCATCGGGTGGCCGCTGGGCATACCGCAACCCCATCCATAAAAACAAAGAACTAAGAGCATCGGTCGCAGACTCCACAGCATCGGCGAGCAAGGCAAATGAATTTCCAAGTATTCCGGCAACTGCTTTAATGGCTATCAATGCCAAATTGCTAAACAGTCCAAACAATACGGCCGACTTGGTGGTTGAGTTGGACGTTTGGTTCATTACTTCGTGTTCGGAATTTCCTGTGCTTCACGCAGCCGCATATCCAAGGCCACCAAAACCGCCCCCAAGGCCCAAAATGGCACAGAGGCTTCATCGCTGTCTAAAAAATTATTTAGCACCGCATGTATAAAGTAGGTACATAATCCCAACAGAGCCGAATAGCCCAAAATCAATTCCAAATTGCTTATACCCGGATGCTGAACCACCCGTACTCCCACCACCAAAAATACCACTGCCAAGGAAATAAAACTTAGCATTCCCAGTACACCTTGCTCGGATAAGGCTAAAAAATACTCCGAATGCGCTGTTCCTAAACTTCCAAAGTTGGTGCTGATGACCGTCATCTCATAACTGCGCTGATAGGGAGCGTAGGATTGGGCGTAGGTTCCGGGCCCAAACCCAAAAATGGGCTTTTCCTCAAACATACGTAAGGCACATTTCCAGCGTAAAATACGTTCCACATTGCTGGCATCGCTGCTAATGTTCGAAGCCGATTGAAAATGCTTAACTAAATCTCCACTGCTTTCCTGTTTGTTCTTTTCCAAGGCCATGATCAGTTCCGTTTGAAGGCTCAATAAAGCAATCAGACCTACCAAGCCGGTTCCGATAACGAATTTCCAAGGAATCCGGAGCCGAACAATGGCAAAGAAACCCAAGGACAGCATTATACTCAGCCAGGCTGCCCTTGAAATGGACAGCACAAAACCCAACATCATTATGGTGAAAATCAGCAGGAATCCCAGCCGTAAAAATCCATCGGCGCTTTTCCTCCACAAAATGGCAAATGAAAAAGGCAAAAACATGGCCAATACGGCTCCGTAGTGGGTATGATCGTTGTAAAAAGGAGACATTACCCAATGGGCAGGTTGTTTTGCAAATCCAAATTGCGCATGCCGAACAACCGTATAAATAACTACACCGCACAATGGCAATAAGTATGCCCAGAAAAAACGCAACATGGTTTTGGGCTGACGGAACAATTGAACAGAAACGAAATAAAATGCCGTA
>JAQCBQ010000049.1 GCA_027621385.1 Bacteroidota bacterium
TTTGCGTATCCGCCATAGCCCCCGTCGTCAGCAAAAGTACCACCATCGCCGGGCCCACCTTGAGCGCCATAGCATTCAATTTGAACTGTATTTACGCAGGCTGGAACGGTCCACGACTGAACGTTTCCAGTATAATTAAACGTTGCGGTATTTCCACCGAAGGGTGGGCAATTGTTGACCGTAACCTGAAGGCTATCTGAGGTGGTGCAACCTGCAGAGCTGGTAACCGATAGGAACACCCAGTAGTTTCCGGCCTGAGTCCATTGTACAACAGGATTTTGAGCTGTAGATGTGGCTGGAGTTCCTGAGGTAAACGACCAGGAATACGAAGCGCCTTGACCGGTAAAGGTGGGTGAAAAAGTGGTATTTAAATTAATAGAGGGCGTTGCGGGAGAAAGTGAAAATGTGGAGCTGGGCACTGCCACAGAAATAGATGCAGATATAGGGGAAGATTGGCCGCAGGCATTTTGAGCAGAGACTTGCAGTGTACCACCTGTATTACCGAAGGTAATTAAAACACTATCCGTATTTGTTCCTGAAACAAGGCTAGCTCCGCCGGGCAGGGTCCAAACGTAGCCACTTGCACCTGCAACCGGTAAAATTGAATATCCTACAGAATCGGCGCCGGGGCAATTGAGTAAGGGCCCTGTAATGGCTGTTGGCTGTGCAGGAGGTGCGGTGCATTCGCAGGCGACGACACCCCAACCGTTTGAAAAAAACGCTTCAATGCAATGAGAGGTTAAATTGTAGATTTCAAGTCCGATGGCAGGAGATTGAATGCTATCTCGTGCTCCGGTGGTTAATCGGGGCAACAACAACCCTTTAGAAGAGGATTTTAATTCCAATACAGCACTTGAATGTGGGGCTACAGAATCACCAATCAAAACCCCTTGTCCAATCAAAGCCAAGTTGAAAAAAGAAATAAAAAGAATGGATGCAACTTTCATAGAACTAAGGTATTGAAATAAAAAAAACCAATGGAATAAGAAATGATTTCGCCCCAAAGAAAATCCGGAGAGCGGTTCATCGTAAAGCTGCTGAACGGCGATTTATGTAGAGGCTACAGGTTTTGAGGGGGCTTGCGGCAGGGATTGAAGAGGCTTGCCCGTAACGGAGGCCTGCAGAGCTGCGCGAGGCGGCAGGAGCGACCTTGGGAGCTACCTGCCGGCCGCTGCAGCTGTGCAGGGCAACGGCGGACAAGCCCTGAAAGCCCGTCTGCCGCCCTAAAAACAAAAAAGCCCGGTAAAAAACCGAGCTTTAAAGTTAGAGGTCCCGAGCGGATTCGAACCGCTGTAGCAGCTTTTGCAGAGCTGAGCCTAGCCACTCGGCCACAGGACCAATGGGCTGCAAATATACAAGTTTTTGGTTAAAACTGTCCGGTATGCAACAGAACTAAGGTACAAGCCGTTTCAATTTGAATTCCAGCTGCCAGCAAGGCCTGAGCCAAGGCGGGGTTTTCTGTACCCGGATTAAAAATAATCCGCTTGGGCTTCAGCGCAATAAGCTCTTGAAGAAGCGCATTGGAGCGTTGCGCATTGATGTACAGGGTTACCGTGTGTATGGAATTGCTGATCGGGAAATCGGGCTGAATGGGAATGCCTTGAATGCTGCCCGTGCGAATGCCATTGAGCTGAACCGAATACCCCTTTTGCAGCAGCAAAACTGCTGCTTTGTACGCATAGCGACTGGGGTCGGGATGTGCGCCCAAGACCAACACCGGAGTGGAAGAAGGAGGATTAATCATGTGAATGTGTTGAAGTCTTATCTGGGAAAATCCGTTCCAGATTTTTGAATAAAGCCTCGGCAGATTGTTCCCAGGAAAATTGGGCGGACCTGTTCAATCCCTTTTCAATGCATTGTTGACGCAGTTCTTGGTTGTACAACAGCTGTTCAATGCCCTGTTTAATGTGTTGAACATCGGTAGGATTCACCAGCACTGCGGCATCTGCGGCCACTTCTGGCAGCGAAGTTGAATTGGAGGTCAGCACGGGAACGCCGCAGGCCATGGCCTCCAGAACCGGAATGCCAAACCCTTCAAACAGCGAGGGCAGCAATAGTCCGTCAGCGGCACCAATGACCTCGGCCACCTGAGGCCGTTGCAGACGTCCGGTAAAATTCAATTTGGTTGGATTTTTCATGGTTTTCACCACCGAATTCAATTCGGTTCCAGACCACATGGGTTCACCTACCAGCAGCAGATTGGGAGCCTGGGGATTTTCCGACCAGATGGCATCCAAGGCTTGGAGCAAACGAGGAATGTTTTTTCTTGGCAATTGAGCCCCTACAAAAACCAGGTAAGGCTTCCCCTGATTAAACTGAGCTCGAATTTGGTTGATTTTAGACTCTTCCAATGGATTAAAATCGGTCCCTGCGGCATTGTACACAACAGAAACCTTGGAAGCTGGAATTCCCAGCCTCTGCTGAATATCTTGGGCGGAAAATTGGGAAACAGTAACCAAAACCTGGGCTTGCCGCGCATAAATGGGGAAAAAGTGCTTAAAGTAAAGGCGGGTAAGCAGAGGAATATTTTCGGGAGCTTCTAGAAAATTCAAATCGTGGAGCACCACCAATTTGGGGAGGGCAGATGGGACGCTCCAGCCATCGGGTGATAGAAAAACATCAGCCCCGTATTTTTTTAACATGCGTGGTATTTCCCAGTGAAAGCGCAAATACCAAAGAAGGGGGTGGCGGCTGGGCAATCGGGTAGAAATCCAGTGTACATTGTTGGGGAAATTCCACCGGGCATCTGTAGGGCGGTCGCTGATAAACAGAAAATCATGCTCCGGATGGTTGGAACACATCCTCCACAGCGTTTCATAGGCAAATCGACCGATCCCTTCCAGGCGGTCGAACAAAAGCAATTGAGCATTTACGGCTATTTTCACCTACCTTTGGACTTAGAACAAAAGTACCGCATTGAACGGGAATATGACAGCAAAAACGCGCATAGAAAACGAAAAGGCGTTCCACAACGAATCTTTTTCAACGGGATTAAGGAGCCAAATCGATTCGTATTACGAGATATTTATTGGTATTCGGGCTGAATTTAAAAAACGGGTATCCCATTCTATTCAAGGAAAAAGAGCCTTGGAATTGGGCTGTGGACCCACCACCTTTAGTCCGGAGTTTTCGCATTTGGCTGCGCACATTAAAGGGATTGACATTTCGGAGGAAGCCGTTCGGCAGTCGGAGGAAATTGCGAAAAAAAACGGATTGAATAACGTTGATTTTGAGGTTATGAATGCCGAAGAATTAAGCCTGCCTGCGCAGTCAATCCACCTAATCTTTGGTTCAGGGATTATTCATCACCTAGATTTGACCGCCTTTTACATGGAGGCTCGCCGGGTACTTGTACCCGAGGGGAGAATATTATTTATGGAGCCGCTTGGCCACAATCCCATCATCAATGCCTACCGTAAATTAACGCCGGGCATGCGCACTCCCGACGAACATCCATTGTTAAAAAAAGATTTAATTCAATTGTCGCAAAACTTTGAAAATCTGAACATTAAATACTATTATTTTTGGTCATTATTTGCCATTCCACTCCGCAGATTTAAGCTATTCAAACCGGCATTGCGTGTACTGGACGGGTTGGATCAACTGATGTTTAAATGGATTCCGGGAAGCAAGAATTGGGCTTGGTACGCCCTATTGGATGCCTCGAACCCAAAACCATTACCCCAATGAAAAAGTGGTTAATCTTCATAGGGCTGGCGGTGTTGAGTTCTGTGCTAACCGCTCAAAAAACCCAGTTGGCCGTATTGAAATACAATGGCGGGGGTGATTGGTATGCCAATCCCACTTCCCTACCCAATCTGGTTCGATTTTGTCAAAAAGAATTGGGGATGAACCTGAATTCAGAAGTGGCCGTGGTGGAGCCCGGCAGTTCGGAATTGTACCGCTATCCTTGGATTCATGCTACAGGGCATGGTAACTTTAAATTGAGCAATTCCGAAATTCAGCAGCTTCGAACCTATCTGCTGTCGGGGGGATTTTTACATATTGATGACAACTATGGCATGGACAGCTATGTTCGAGCCGAATTAAAGCGCTTGTTTCCTGATAAAACCTTAGAGGCATTGGGCAGGAACCATCCTATCTTTAAAGAGCCGTATTCATTTCCACAAGGTTTGCCTAAAATTCACGAGCACGATGGAAAAGCTCCAGAGGCCTTTGCCATCATGCATGAAGGACGAATTTTGCTTTTATACACCTTTGAATGCGATTTGGGCGATGGTTGGGAAGACCCAGAGGTGCATGGAGATTCGCCTGAGACACGCTTAAAGGCATTAAGAATGGGGGCCAACATTCTTCATTGGGTCTTTATGGGCCAGCAATACATGGGTAATTAAACACCAGGCATTAACCCAACTCGAAGAAATTGGGTACTTAATTATACTGAACCCAGCGTTGTGCCTTTAAATACCTGAACACCTTGGCTTTTTCAGACCTGTAAATCCATTGAAAGGAAGCGTTGGTAAAGGCATACATTAGAATAATCGGTAGAAGCCAAACCAACACATTCAGCCATGGATTTAAAAAGGGTTGAGGATAAATCCACCAATACAGCCCATAAACGATACCCAAGTAAAAAACATTAAATGGAGAAAAAGGGTTTGACATTTGAAGTCGTACGATGCTTCCTTTTTCAGCCTGGGGTTTTGGCTGCCACTGAATACGGATTTTAATTCTGCGCTGCCAGGGTTTTTGAGCATTGCGCACGGCTACCAAACTGTTGGCACGAAACCGACCGGAGTACGGAAAATCGGGAGATCCTGAACGCATAAAGTACAAAGGGTCAGGTTGCACTACCCTACTTAATTCAAGTCGCAACTGATCCGTATTCAAATCTGATTTTAGAACATACGACCTAAAAGGCAGCAATCGCAACCAAGCTCGACGGTACCAAAAACGTAAGGCATGAACAAACACACTCAAAGTTACCTAAAACTTAGTTACCGAATTAGGGGTGCATGATGGACCTGGTATAATCGGCCAAGAGGAGCAGGTTTTGTATCTTGTAAAACCATGACTAAAAATCCCTTTTATTTGGTGAGCATTCAGGCCCTAATGTTCATGATATTGCCCATGGTGGCTTATGTATGGATGCCTGGGCATCAATCTCCATGGTACACATTTGGCATTTATCCGAGGGAAATTCATGGACTTTGGGGTTTGATTTTCGCTCCCTTCATTCATGGCAATACTTCTCATTTATTTAGCAATGTATTGCCCTTGGGCGTATTGAGTTTTTTAAGTCTTTGGGTGTTACGAAAGCACTTTTATACACTGACCTTGGGGATACTTGTATTGGGAGGATTGCTTACTTGGTTCATTGGTCGGCCTTCCTGGCATATCGGAGCCAGTGGTTTGATCTATGGGTATGTTGGGTTTTTGATTGCTTCGGGCATCGTAGCAGAAAATGTTCGGTTGTTGGGGCTAACCCTACTTACTGTTTTTCTGTATGGCTCCTTGGTTTGGGGATTGTTGCCTCTTCAGCCCGACATTTCCTTTGAAAGCCATATTTCAGGAGGGATAGCGGGTTTAGCCTTGGCCTTTTTATTTCGGTCTAAACTGCCAAAAAAGAAAACCTATGCTTGGGAGCATGAAGAGGATTTGGAAGAGCAGCCAAATTCATTGGCAGAAGAGGAATCCAACCCATTGCCACCTTCCGTTCGGGTTCAGTATGAATGGGTATCGCAGCGCAAAAATCAGGACATTAAACCGCAAGAATAAAAATTAGCCCAAAGGGAAATATTACCTTTGATGCATGGCAAATCAATCCCTTCCCCTCAGCCCTCCCAAGGGCATGCGCGACTTTGGTTCAGAAGAAATGCGGAAAAGGCAATTTATTTTTGACCGCTTACGCTCCGTATTTTTGACGTTTGGATATGAAGGCATAGAAACGCCCAGCATGGAGCGTTTGGATGTACTCACCGGAAAATATGGGCAAGAAGGCGACCGGTTGATATTCAAAGTGTTGAATAGTGGGGATTTTATGAAGCCTGTAGCAGAAAATCAGGGTTCCAGTTTAGAAAGCAAGCAAATTGTCGGACTGATTTCAGAAAAAGCCCTCAGGTATGATTTAACCATTCCCTTTGCTCGATTTGTTTCAGCCAACCGAGGAACCTTGAGTTTT
This sequence comes from Bacteroidota bacterium, assembly GCA_027621385.1. Taxonomy (GTDB): domain Bacteria; phylum Bacteroidota; class Bacteroidia; order CAIKAF01; family CAIKAF01; genus CAIKAF01. The sequence continues at coordinate 6,143 of JAQCBQ010000049.1, forward strand.
CCATTTAAGCGGCATCAAATTCAACCCGTTTGGAGGGCCGATCAACCTCAAAAAGGCAGATATAGAGAATTTTATCAATGCGATGTTGATGTAGTTGGAAGTACATCGTTGTGGCAAGAGGTAGAATTAATCCGGGTATTTGCTGAGGGCTTCGAGTCCTTGGGAATTCAAGGGGCTGAAATCCATATAAATCACCGGAGCCTCTTGATGGGTATGGCTGAATATTTAGGATTTGCAGAGCGTGCCGGAGCCATTATAGGGATTTTAGATAAAAGCGATAAAATCAGTCCCGAACAACTCGTCGAATTGCTGCGCAAAGAGGGCTTTACTGCGGAACACGTAGAAAAAATCGAGCCGATATTAAATTGGAGCAAAGGTGGGCTTCCTGAGCACCTCAGCGGTTCGATGTTGGAACAAACCCAGGTGGCACATGGGCTTCGGGAATTAAGCTGGGTGATGGAAAAGTGTTTGAATTTGGGAGCCTTGCCGGGGGGAGCAAAACTTCTATTCAATCCAAAATTGGCCCGCGGTCTTGACTATTACACAGGATGCATTTTTGAGGTCGTCATTCCCGGCAGTGGATTGGGAAGTGTTGGCGGCGGAGGTCGGTACGACAACCTAACCGACATGTTTGGCGTTCCGAATCTTTCGGGTGTTGGAATTTCATTTGGAGCTGAGCGGATTTACGATTTTTTGCAGCAAACCAATTTATGGCCGGATGAAATCAAATCGGGCCTAGACTATTTCTTCTTGAACTTTGATGATTCAGGGGCAGAGATTGCCATGCAATTCATGGCTAAATTGCGTTCTGCCGGGGCACGTTGCGATATGTATCCTGAGGCCTCAAAAATTCAAAAGCAAATGAAATATGCCCATCAGCGACAAGCCAACTATGTGGTGTACATTGGTGAACGGGAAATTGAAAATCAGGAAGTGGGATTAAAAAATATGGAAAGTGGGCAGCAGATTAATCTACCATGGGACCAGTTACTTACACATTACACCAACCATCCATGAACCCGTTAGAACTGAATTGCGAGCCCTTATCGCTGCACCACTTGTTCCTGCTGGGAAAAAGCGAAACACGCCTACATTTAGGTGAGGAATTTAAACGGCGGGTGAAGGCATCGAGGGCAACCCTTGAAAAGGCAATTGGGGAAAAGGGTGGCACCTATTACGGAATAAACACCGGATTTGGCGCCCTTTATACCACTCGAATTCCAGCTGAAGACAGCTCTAGGCTACAGGAAAATCTGGTTAAATCTCATGCTTGTGGGGTTGGAAAACCGGTATCAGAAAGTGTTGTCAGAACCATGCTTGGTTTAAAAATCCTTTCATTCGGGTGGGGGCATAGCGGAATTCGTTTGGACGTCGTTCAGCGGTTACTGGACTTTTATCATTTGGACATACTTCCAGAAATTCCTGAAAGTGGTTCATTGGGGGCGAGTGGAGATCTAGCTCCCCTAGCCCATTTGTCGCTGCCCTTGCTTGGCTTGGGATATTTCTACCACAAAGGGATTAGATATCCAAGCTCTTTCATTGAAGAAAAATTTGGGTTAAAACCACTTACTCTGGTTGAAAAAGAAGGCTTGGCCTTATTGAATGGGACTCAATACATGTTAGCTCAAGGTATTGTTGCTTTAGAAGAAGGTTTTAAAGCTTGGAATTGGGCTCAGATCAATGCAGCCAGCAGCTTGGATGCCTATTCCGGCAACTTGGATGCATTTCGGCCAGCCATTCATGCAGTTCGCCCACATCCGGGTCAGATTGCCTCGGCTCAGCACATTTTAGATATCCTATCCGATTCAGAATTGCAAAGCAAAGGAGAAAAATTTCTTCAAGATCCGTATTCGTTTCGCTGTGTACCACAGGTGCATGGAGCTATTTTAGACAGTTTAAACTTTGTTGCTCGCACCCTAGAAATCGAGGCTCAATCTACCACAGACAATCCCCTTATTTTTAGCGAAAGTGGTGAAATCCTTTCTGGCGGTAATTTTCATGGGGAGCCACTGGCTTTAGCCATGGATTATTTTAAAATTGCCATGGCAGAATTGGGCAGCATTTCAGAACGAAGGATTTATAAATTGATTCATGGGGAGCGAAATTTGCCCGCCTTTTTGAGTCCCAATCCGGGATTAAATTCCGGCTTTATGATTCTGCAATACAGTGCCGCGGCCTTGGTGAGTCAATGCAAGCAAGGGGCAAGTCCGGCTTCGGTTGATACCATTGACTCTAGCCGTGGTCAAGAGGATCATGTCAGTATGGGAGCCAATGCGGCGCTTCAAGCCCAAGAGCAAATTCAGCGGGTTTGGACCATTCTTGGCATGGAGTGGTTTGCGGCATGCCAAGCCTTGGATTTTCATTTGCCTGCCATCAGCTCAATCCGAATTGAGGCCTTGCGGGCCAAATTTCGATTGGAGGTTCCATTTTTAGAGCAGGACGCCGAAATGTATCCCTACATTCAAGCCTCCGTGAATTACATTCGAAACCATGCCCATGCTGAAGTGGGTTAAACTACTGTGGGGATTTTTATTCGGATGGCAAGGCCTTGGGCTGCATGCCTGCGATTGTGGTGGAGTCTTGGCCGATTGGAAAGCCGAATCTGTTCAAAACAGCTTTGCAGTAGCCCGAATTCGCATTGATTCCATGGTAACCGGAGAAAAAACACAATGCAGGGTTTGGGGTTCTGGGTTGGAATTGTTTTGGGGCGATTTGCCTTCCGTGATGCCCATTGAATACGACTGCCAAAGTTCATGTGCCATGGTATTTTTACCTGGGGAAGAATGGCTGGTATATTTGGAACAGAACCCCAATAAAAGCCTTCGGATTCATTTTTGCAGTCGGAGCCGAAAGCGGCCTGAAAAGGGTCAACGGGATGAAGGGGTATTGGCATCACGTATAAGCTATGAAGAGGAATTGATTAAAATAAAATCAACATTCCCGGTTCGAAAATTCATGCAACCTAATGAATGGCAGCGGTTTATGCAGGGTGAAGTTCGAACCCTAAATGAGCGTAGAGTTATGCCCTATCCGGACCGTAAAGAAGCCGCCATTTTATTGGCTGTTTCAGCAGCTGCCTTTTTTTTAATTTGGTGGATATTAAAGCGGTTCGTTTTCAGGAATTGAAAGCGTTTTAAATTGTGCCAAACGGGTAATACCACCGGTAACAACATCTCCAATTTCTACTCGAAATTCAGTATCAAGGGGAAGATACAAATCTACGCGAGAACCAAACTTAATGAATCCCATTTCCTCGTTTTGGGGTACTCGGACGCCCTGAACAGCATAGCAACAGATTTTTCGAGCCAGGACTCCTGCCACTTGGCGTACGAGCAATTTTTGACCGCTGTGGGTTGAGATACCGATTGAAGATCGTTCATTTTCGGTGCTGCTTTTGGGGTGCCATGCCACCAAGTACTTTCCCGGGTGGTATTGATAATAATCGACTTCTCCGTCTATCGGATACCAATTGATATGTACATTCAAAGGACTCATAAAAACAGACAACTGCCAACATTCCTCTTTCATGTATTCGGGTTCGAACACCTTTTCAAGCACCACCACCTTACCATCGCAAGGGCTCAATACAAATTCAGGTTGTTTTTTCATTTTCCGATCGGGAATACGAAAGAACTGAATGAGCATAAGCATCCAGGCTAATCCCAGAACAGTTGCCAGGAGGGATAATATGTGGGTTGGACCGAACTGGTACATCAGTCCGGAAATCAAACTTACCACCAACAGCAAGGAAACACTGATCCAGAGATTTCCTTCTTTGTGAATGCCGTTCATATGAGTAGGTTAAGTATATAAAAGTAGGTTAGGGGGATTGCAAAGATAAAGGAATCAAAGCGATCTAAGGCACCCCCGTGGCCCGGCATGATTTTTCCGCTGTCTTTGACGCCTGCTTTGCGTTTCAAATGGCTTTCAAAAAAATCTCCGGCAACGGCCAAAGGAACATAAACAATAGCGAAGCCCAGCCAGGAATTGGGATTGTTATCCAGCCAAAATTTGCGAGAAGATAAACAAGCAAGGTAGAGCCAATTAAACCGGCCACAAAACCTTCTACAGATTTGGAGGGGGAAATGCTGGGGGCGATTTTCGTTTTACCCCAAAAGCTACCGGCCAGATAAGCCAGTGTATCGTTTATCCAAGTAAGGAAAAACAGAATCAGCATTATTTTAACAGGAAAGGGGTCATGCCAGCCCAGGCGGGCCATTATCCAGAATGGCAATTGAACCAAAATACCCAAACCCAGCCAAAGGGCCGAGGCTTTGGTTTTTTCAAATTGCCACAGAAGAAGCACCGCGATTAAAACTGCCAAGAGGATTCCTGCTTCCATTAGGGGAAGACCTTTACCAAACAACATAAGAATGGGTAGAATTCCAAAAAATGGGCTAACCCAGACATATGGAGAGGAGTTCATTCCTTTTTTCACCAATCCAAACGCTTCATGGGCCACTAAAATGGAAAACACCGCCATTCCAATTTGGAAAAAGGGAGCTTTCAGAAAAATCAGGGCTAAAACCAAGGCCACATAAACAAGGCCCGAAGCCGAACGAACGAGGACCTCCTTTCTGGACTTGGCAGACATTGGCCTTTACTCAGCGGGTTTATCTGTAGCCTCTTCTGAAGGAGATTCTACATCGGGGAACAGCGTTGTGGGCGTCGATTCCGGCTCTTCAGTAGAAGGAGTCGAAGGCTCGGCGGGGGCGGCAGTTTCATGCCCTTCATGAACCGATTTACTTACCAAGGCGGCGGTGGCATCGGCCTGATTTTCGAAGGCCCGCATTCCGAACAACTCCTCCAAATCTTCCCGGTAAAGCACCTCGCGTTCCAACAGGCGTTTGGCCAATTCATCGAGTTTAGCTCTATGTTCCGTCAGTAGATTAATGGCTCTTTCGTAAGCTGAATCCACCAATTTTTTAACCTCCTCATCAATAATTTCAGCTGTTTTTTCGCTGTATGGTTTAGAGAAGGCATAATCGGATTGACCGGATGAATCGTAGAAACTGATGTTTCCAATTTTATCGTTCAACCCATATACAGAAACCATAGCGTAGGCTTGTTTGGTTACCTTTTCAAGGTCAGATAAAGCACCCGTACTTATTTTTCCATACACCACTTGTTCTGCGGCTCTGCCTCCTAAAGCAGCAGCCATTTCATCCAACAGTTGTTCTGTGGTGGTAATTTGGCGTTCTTCAGGAAGGTACCAAGCGGCTCCAAGCGATTGGCCGCGTGGAATGATGGTTACCTTCACTAGGGGACTTGCATATTGCAGCATCCAAGACACGGTGGCATGTCCTGCCTCATGGTAAGCTATGGCTTCTTTTTCCTGAGTGCTAATTACCTTATTTTTCTTTTCCAATCCGCCAACAACCCGATCTATCGCATCGTTAAAATCTTCTCGGCTAATGCTTTTCTTGTCTTTTCGAGCCGCGATTAGAGCTGCTTCGTTGCAAATATTGGCAATATCGGCACCGGAGAATCCCGGGGTTTGTTTGGCCAATAGAACAATATCAATGGAAGCGTCCAGTTTTTTGTCTTTCATGTGGACCTTAAAGATGGCTTCACGGCCGTTTAAGTCGGGCAGGTCTACCGAAATTTGACGATCAAATCGACCGGGGCGCAACAAGGCTTTATCTAGGATGTCGGCCCTATTTGTAGCGGCCAGCATGATGATTCCGGCATTGGATTCAAAGCCATCCATTTCTGTTAAGAGCTGGTTCAGGGTATTTTCCCGTTCGTCGTTGGCGCCTTGAACGGCAGAGCGGCCACGAGCCCTACCAATGGCATCAATTTCATCAATAAACACGATAACGGGAGCTTTCTCCTTGGCTTGTTTGAATAGATCGCGGACGCGTGAAGCGCCTACTCCCACAAACATTTCGACAAAATCAGAACCACTCATGCTGAAAAATGGCACCTTCGCCTCACCAGCAACGGCCTTGGCCAGCAAGGTTTTACCTGTTCCCGGAGGACCAACCAACAGCGCTCCTTTGGGAATTTTTGCACCCAGTTGAGTGTACTTTTTCGGATTTTTCAAAAAATCGACAATTTCCATTAGCTCAACCTTGGCTTCATCCAAACCGGCAACGCTGTCGAAATTGACCAACACATTGGTGTCTTTATCGAACAACTTCGCTTTGGACTTTCCGATATTAAAAATTTGACCCCCTCCTGCTCCACCGCCCATTCGGCGCATAATGAAAATCCAAAAAACAATCATCAATCCAATGGGTATAACCCAGCCCAGCACCTCTCTCCACATTGTATTTTGAGGAATTTGCTTGTAATCTACTTTTTGGGCATTGGCTGATTTTTCTTGCAAACTGACCATTTGCTTTTCAAAAAAGTCCTTTGAAACCTGATCTATGGCGAATTGAGGTCCTTTCTCAATAAACTCAGGATTTTCATTTTTTAGCACTTCAGCGAACTCCGTCTTATGTGCTAAAATGGAATCCTTGTGCAGAAACACCTCAATTCGAGCTGTCGGTCCTTCTTGCAGCTGAATACTTTTTACATAGCCCTTCTCCATCCAGGAAAACAGCGCATTAATTTGGGTCTTAGGAAGCGTTTGTTCCATAGAACCCATAAAATTTATAGTAATGAAAACCAAGATAGCCAGCCCATAAATCCAATATAAACTGAAATTGAATTTATTTTTTTTGGGGCCTTGCGGAGCTTTATTGTCTTTATTTGTTGATGACATAAATGGAGGGGTGTAAAAAATTAGAGGGGAAATTCAGGTGCGTCTGCCCATAACTGCTCAAGGGCATAAAATGTTCTAATCTCAGGCTGAAAAACATGCACAACCACCTGAACATAATCAATCAAAACCCATTCTTTGTTTGCAAGGCCTTCCACATGCCAGGGCTTACCGCCTTTATTGTCTCGAACTTCTTCGATAACACCTTGGGCAATGGCTTCAACTTGCACATTTGAATTTCCGGTACACAAAATAAAAACATCACACACTGCAGAGGGTATATCCCTCAAATCTAGCACTTTAATATCTTCAGCCTTTTTCGACTCTATCCCTTCGAGGATAAAATGCACCAAATCGTTTAATTCTAAGGAAGTATTTTTCAGGGTTTCTAGCATTTTATGTTAATTCGCAAAGGTAATTAAACTTCATCGTCAGATGTCAGGGCAAGCGTTAATAATTGGTAAGGAGATTGAGGTCGTTTCAGAGGTAAATTCAACGAATGCCTATGCGAAGGATAATTTAAGGAAAAACATTGATTCAAGGGGGTATTGGGTTTTTGCCGAGCAGCAGCTGCAAGGTCGAGGGCAAGGAAGCAACCGTTGGGTTTCAGATTCCAAGCATTCTTTAACGGCCAGCTTTGTAGTGAAACCACAGCCCTGGCCGGGGAAAGATTCCTTTTGGCCGGTTCGGGCCCAACGGCTGTTTGCTGTATGTGTTCAGGACTCTCTTCAAGAATTCGTAAAGAAAAATGTGCTATTGAAATGGCCAAACGACGTGTATTTAGATGGAAAAAAGGTGGGAGGAATGCTGCTGGAGAACGGATGGCAAAATGGACAAGCCATG
>JAQCBQ010000050.1 GCA_027621385.1 Bacteroidota bacterium
CGGATTTTCAATGGACTCTATTGAAGCTACCCCGATTGTCCTTTCTCTTCAGTGCGCCGGCATTCCAAGTGCACTAAATAAATTTAATCCAGAAAAAGGAAGCAAACCATCCAAGGGCCTTTTTGTCCGAATTCCTGAACGCTGCACCTTACAAATTACACTCGGAAACACTCAATTGGTACGCGAAAATCTACCCGTATTTCAAGTTGGAAAACTAATTCAATTGCCCATCCTCAAAACAGGCAAACTTGAATATTCCATCTGGACCGAAATTTCAAATCTAAATCCAACTGATTGGTGATTTTTGGGGGCGGGTAACGGGCTTTCTCAAGTAGTCCGCAGCTGCCGGAAGGCTGTCCCAGCGGGCTTACGGTGGCTCCTAAAGTCGCCTCCGCGCCGCGCGGGCCAGGCTCCGGCATCTTTGCGGGCTACTTTGTTCAATCCCGCCCGCTATGCCCTCTGAAAAATTCGCATTGGTAAAAAAAAATGCTCCCGAAGGAGCATCTACAATTTTTAATCTCTACGTGGCCTTGGTCGATCTCCTCTTCCAAAATCCCTACCACCTTCAGGGCGTGGACCACGCTCGGGTGGAGCTACCCAGCCTTCTGGTTTTGGCAACAGGGCTCTGCGAGACAACCTAAGTTTACCTGTAGTTTCATCAATTTCCAACAACTGAACCTCAAGAGTATCACCCTCCTTCAACACTTGGGCTATATCTGGAGTTTTTTCCCATGCATATTCAGAAATATGAAGTAGACCTTCTTTCTTGGGTAAAATTTCAATAAAGGCTCCGAATGTGGTAATTTTCTTAACCACACCCATGAATTTATCTCCCGGGGTTGGAACGGTAGTCATCTGACGAATCCGGTCTTGAGCCATTCGGATGCCCTCTGGATCAGAACCAGCAATTTCAATCACTCCCTTGTTGTCAACATCTTCTAAACTAATTACAGTATTGGTCGATTTCTGCAACTCTTGAATGTGCTTGCCACCAGGCCCAATCACTGCACCAATAAATTCGCCAGGAATCACCATGGTTACAATTTGTGGTACAAACGGCTTGAATTCAACCCTTGGATTGGCTTGTACGGAATCCATGACATCCAAAATGTGCAAACGACCACGCTTGGCCTGCTCAAGTGCCTCTTTCAAAACTTCAAACGACAATCCATTTACCTTGATATCCATTTGACAAGCCGTAATCCCATCGCGGGTTCCAGCAACCTTAAAGTCCATATCTCCAAGATGGTCTTCGTCACCCAAAATATCTGATAAAATTGCATATTTCCCTGTTCCTTCATCGGAAATTAATCCCATGGCTATTCCAGAGACATGACTTTTTACCGGAATACCAGCATCATGCATCGCCAATGACCCAGCACATACCGTGGCCATAGAACTTGATCCATTCGATTCCAAAATGTCGCTGACAATACGAACCGAATAATCAAAGGTGGATGGAACCACTTGTTTTAATGCCCTTAAGGCTAAGTTTCCATGACCAACTTCCCGACGACCAGTGCCCCGCATAGGCTTGGCCTCACCGGTTGAAAAAGGAGGAAAATTATAATGAAGTAAAAAACGGTTTTTCCCTTCGAAAACTACCCCATCAATAATTTGCTCATCTAATTTTGTACCGAGCGTAACGGTAGTTAAAGATTGAGTTTCACCCCGGGTAAATACCGCAGACCCATGAACCATAGGCAAATAATCGGTTTCGGCCCAGATTGGACGAATTTCATCCAATTTCCGACCGTCCAATCGCTTCCTTTCGTGTAACACACAGTCTCGAACGGCCTTTTTCTCAACAGAATGAAAATAAGATTTAATCAAAAATGCGTTTTCAGCAGCTTCCTCTGAAGTTAAATTTGAAACAAATTCATCCCGTATGGCACGAAACTTTTCAGCCCGAAGTTTCTTGTTGGGATTGCCCTCATTGGCAATTTCATAGGCGCGCTGATAGGCAAAGGAATAAATTTTGGCCTTCAAATCTTCATCGTGCCTTTCATGACTGTAAACACGTTTTGATTTTCCAATTTTTTCCGCCAATTCCATTTGAGCTGCAACCTGAATTTTAATGGCTCTGTGTGCCACTTCAAGAGCTGAAAGCAAATCATCCTCACCAACTTCCTTCATTTCACCCTCAACCATAACAATATCGTTGGCATTCCCTGCCACCATCAAATCCAAATCGGCTCGTTCTAAATCTTTACGATATGGATTCACTACAAAATTCCCATCAATTCGAGCTACTCGAACTTCTGAAATTGGAGCAGTAAAAGGAATATCAGAAACAGCTATAGCAGCTGAAGCCGCCAACCCAGCTAAACAGTCAGGCAACAATTCCTTGTCATGGCTTATCAAATACACCAACACTTGGGTCTCAGCATGAAAATCGTCTGGGAAGGTAGGACGAAGGGCCCTATCAATCAAGCGAGAAACTAAAATCTCCTGATCCGAAGGACGAGCCTCACGTTTAAAAAATCCTCCTGGAAAACGACCAGCAGAGGCATACATTTCACGGTAATCTACTGTTAAAGGCATAAAATCTACGTTCTCGCCCGCTTCAGGACGAGCAACAGCAGTAGCCAACAACATGGTATTGCCCATGCGCACAACAACAGAACCATCCGCCTGCTTGGCTAACTTTCCAGTTTCGATGGTCACTAAACGGCCATCTCCCAAATCTATGGTTTGGGTAATTGGTTGAATACTCATACAATTTGTTTTAACATCAAATAAAAAAAGGCAACAAGGTTGCCTTTAACTCACTTACTTCCTTAAGCCTAATTTCGCTACAATCGCCCGATATCTACTAATATCAGTATTCATAAGGTAGTTTAGTAATTTCCTTCGCTTCCCTACCAATGCAATGAGGGAACGCTGGGTACCGAAATCTTTACGATTCCGCTTAAGGTGTTCAGTCAAGTGGTTGATGCGATATGAAAAAAGTGCGATTTGGGCCTCAGCGCTTCCTGTATTTGCTTCAGAACCGCCATGCTCGCTAAAAAAATTTTTCTTTACGTCTGTAGTTAAGTACATTTTTATCGGTAGTTTAAGTCAGGCAAAGGTAAAATATTTTTCGTATAAACACCCTAAAGTAGTATCTTCTTCATTTTAATTTTTCACTACATGCAAGTTGATGGCTTTAAACAAGCCTTACAATTGGAAGCTATATACTTGATAATTAAAAATCACATCCAATTGATTTTCAAATAAATAATTACAACACCAATGAACTAATCTCTGTTTTTTTGCTTTTTTTTGTTAACCAAACCTCCAGCCTATTGCTTTAAAAAGGTCTTTTAATTACTTTCGGGCGAACTTTAATCTAAGCCCTAAACTTATCTTAAACACACAAATCTAGAGGAGATGTCAGAATCAGCGGAATTAAAATTTGGAGGCAATTCATATGTATTGCCTGTCGTAGAAGGCACTGAAAATGAAAAGGCCATCGATATTACTAGCCTTCGTGGAAATTCAGGTCTTATAACTTTAGATTCTGGCTATAAAAATACCGGGGCAACGACGAGCAGCATTACGTACCTAGATGGTGAAGAGGGTATTCTCCGCTACAGGGGTTATCCCATAGAACAATTGGCCGAAAAGTCGAATTTTCTCGAAGTTTCTCACCTGTTAATTTATGGAGAATTACCTACTAAAAATACGCTACAGCAATTTTCTCAAAGCATAGCAGAACACAGCATGCTGCATGAAAACATGAAGGGCTTTTTCAGCTCTTTCCCTTTAAATGCGCACCCCATGGGTGTGGCCGCAGCGGTTACCACTACCCTTTCTACGTTTTACCCCGGTGCATTAGATCCGCACCGTAGCGAGGATAAAGTCAATCTAACTATCCTTCGCCTGTTGGCGAAATTCCCTACGATAGCCGCATGGGCTTACAAATCAAGCTTAGGGCGTCCCTTTGTCTATCCTAACGCTAATTTAGAATACGTCGAAAATTTCCTCAATATGATGTTTGCGGGTCCGACCAACGATTATCATGTTGATCCCGTTGTTACCAATGCCCTAGACAAACTACTAATTCTTCATGCCGACCACGAACAGAATTGCTCCACTTCAACCGTTCGTTTGGCAGGTTCATCGCAGGCAAATCTTTACGGATCAATAGCCGCAGGAATTGTTGCGCTTTGGGGGCCCTTGCACGGCGGAGCCAATCAGGCTGTCATAGAAATGCTTGATAAAATCCAAAATGAAGGCGGAAGCATCGACAAATGGGTGGAACGCGCAAAAGATAAAAATGACCCCTTCCGACTCATGGGTTTTGGCCACCGGGTGTATAAAAACTTCGACCCCAGGGCAAAAATCATCAAAAAAGCATGCGACGATCTGTTGAATCGCCTTGGAGTAAAAGATCCTGTTTTGGAAATTGCGATGAAATTGGAAGAAATTGCACTGAACGATGAATATTTTATCGAACGTAAATTATATCCGAATGTAGATTTCTACAGCGGAATCATGTACAGAGCAATGGGAATTCCTCAAGATATGTTCACTGTAATGTTTGCTATGGGCCGCCTTCCAGGTTGGATTGCCCAATGGAAAGAAATGGTGGCGAACAAAGAACCCATTGGCCGCCCAAGACAAATTTACACAGGGGCTAGAATGCGTGAGTATGTGAATTTGGCAGAACGCTAAACATTCTAGCGAGGTCAACTACCTCTTTTTTTCCTGCCTTTACGTATCTTTCAGCCATGAAAAAGATATTGGTGGCCAATAGGGGCGAAATCGCCCTGAGAATAATGAAGACGTGTAAAAAGATGGGCATCCAAACAGTAGCTGTGTACAGCGAAGCCGATGCCCATTCTCCTCACGTCCAATTCGCAGATGAATCCATTTTACTCGGCCCAGCACCCAGCAATCAGTCCTATCTTAAAGGCGAGTTGATTGTCGAAAAGGCATTGGAATTGGCCGTCGATGGTATTCATCCAGGGTACGGTTTCCTATCTGAAAATGCCAACTTTGCTCGTTTGGTAACCAATTCCGGCATTACTTTTATTGGACCAAGTCCTGAAGCCATGGAAATCATGGGCTCAAAATTAGGAGCAAAAGCAGCCGTCAAAAACTATGACGTCCCTCTAGTTCCTGGTACAGATGAAGCCATTTCAGATGTGAATGAGGCAAAAAGAATTGCCCAATCCATCGGATTCCCTGTTCTAATCAAGGCATCAGCTGGCGGAGGAGGAAAGGGTATGCGCATTGTTGAGGCTGAACATGAATTTGAAGAAGCCCTGAACAGAGCCAGTTCAGAAGCCATTAATGCGTTTGGCGATGGATCTGTTTTCATCGAAAAATACCTCGGAAATGCCAAACACATTGAAATCCAAGTTCTGGGTGACCAACAAGGTAATGTGGTGTATTTGTTCGAAAGGGAGTGTTCTGTTCAACGCCGCCACCAAAAAGTGGTGGAAGAAGCTCCTTCCGCAATTCTCAATGCCGAAATCAGGAAAAAAATGGGACAGGCTGCTGTTCAAGTGGCTAAAGCATGTTCCTACACCGGTGCTGGAACGGTTGAATTTATTTACAACCAAGGGGATTTTTATTTCCTTGAAATGAATACCCGCCTTCAAGTAGAACACCCCGTTACCGAAATGATTACCGGGCTCGATTTGGTAGAATGGCAAATTCGAGTAGCCCGAGGAGAGGCCCTTGGTTTTCAACAATCTGACCTAAACATTAATGGCCATGCCATTGAAATTCGAGTTTACGCCGAAGACCCTCTAAATCAATTTCTTCCAGATGTAGGTAAACTTAAACGATACCGAGAACCATTGGGCGAAGGAATTCGTGTAGATAGTGGATTTGTTGAAAATATGGAAATTCCAATTCATTACGATCCCATGTTGGCCAAATTGATTGTCCATGGCTCTAACCGGGAAGAAGCCATTCAAAAAACGCTGAAAGCCTTAAATGAATATGAGATTGAAGGCGTTTCCACCACATTGGATTTTTGCCGATTTGTCCTAACACACAATAGTTTCCTTGATGGCTCATTTACAACTCGCTTTGTAGAGCAATTTTTTAAACCAGAATTCCTGAGAGACCAAGTGCCTCAAAACATCGAAGCCATCGCAGCAGCAGTAGCATCAGAACTGATACATAGGCATTCCAATCTAAATGGTAAAGAACTGACTAAAAACAGCTTAAGCTCCTGGCAACTGCGTCAAGGATTTTGAATACTGAGCCGCTGAATCTTTGGGATAGGTCCTTGGCAATAACTTTGATGACAGTTCAAACAAGAACTTCTTAACCGCTCATAGGCCTTAACCCGATTGCCACCAGTACTCGTACATACCTGATTTAAATCGCTTAGCCATTGGTCGGCATAGGCGTTAAAGTGATTCCTATCTTTAATCATTCCCTCTGTCTCTTTGGCAACCATCAACGCTTCAAATTCAGTAGGACAATCGGGAAAAGGTGCCTCCTTCTGAACACTATCCCTTATTGTCTCCATATAGACTGTCATTGAACGCATCAACAGGGCCAATTCACTATCCCCATTGGGATTTAACCGTGACGGATTTTGCTTCGCTGTTACCAATTCCGGCTCTACCTTTTCACTGGAACACGCCCATACCAAAAAACCAGCCAACATGGCCAAGACTACATACTTCATTTTTGAATGAGTAGCTTGTGAATTTCTGTTTTACCACTAGCCTTAGTCCACAAAATAAAATACGTTCCTGTTGGTAATTCTGGTAAATCCGATAACCCCTCTTGGTTAGTTATATCTCGACGAATCAATTCATAACCGGCATCATTCACCAAACGAACTTCTCCAGTCCAGGCTGAAGTAAAATGAAGAGAAGACATAGCATGTTGTGGAAATGGATTTGGAAATACGCTAGAATTAGCCTCAAAATTCTCGCTAAGATTAAGCTGGTCATTGCACACCAAATCAAAAAGAAAATCACGCACATACCAAAAGGTCGAATCCATATACACCGCACTGGAATTCTGAGGACTGTGCCCCGCTCCCTTCCACAAATAAAAATCGTTTCTCACTCCAATATTTTGAGCGCGTTGATGTAAAGTCAGCGATCCATCAACTTCCATTACAGGAATTCCAGGATTTGCAATCGCTGTATTATGAGGAACGGTGCCATCTTGGTCTCCATGCATTGAAACAAATGGCTGATCACCAGCTTCCAACCAGCTTGAATCTGCAAGTGCTCCACAGATATTAATAACAGCTTGAACTCCCGATGAATAGCCTGGATTCCCGGAAGTTCCTTCCAAATCACCTAAAGCCGGATTAACACCGGTTGGGACCTCTGAAACTTTGTCTAAATATGCATTATGCAAACTTAAAATAGCCCCGGCCGAATTTCCGCCTACTACCACTCTGTCGGGATCAATTCCATAAGGATTACCCTGTTCTGCAACCGATCTCCTTAAAAATCGAACAGCGGCCTTTTGATCTTGAACAGCTCTATATACCGCTTCAACAAATGTCAATTCAATGTTTGGACTCAAGAATATCGTTAAGGGATTTTCCAATCGATAATTCATGGACACGGTAACATATCCCAACTTGGCAAATCGGCCACACAATTCAACAATCGAATTATCTGCTGTTTTAGAACCACCAATAAAACTACCTCCATGAGCTAAAACTAAAACTGGCCTTTGAGTTCGCGCATCTCCATCAGGCAGGTAAATATCCATTAGCAAATCAACGCTCAAACCCTCACTATTAACAGCCTGACCATATTGAATGTCCGACTGAACTGTGAATGAGGAGAATTGCTCAGTTTGGTACATCCCATTATCACATTCAGCAATTTGAGCTCGAACTGCAAGGGAACAAAAAGAAACTAGGATAAGAAAGGAGTATTTCATAGATTAAGTTTGTGTTAAGGTAATAAAAAAACTACTTCAATGCCTTAAGTGCAGCTTTAATATACACGTCCGTGAGATTGCTTACTTCATAATAACCTTTCATCCCCCAAATATTCCGCGCCATCCCCTGTTGAATACGACGCAAAACATCCTCTCTACCAGCAGGATTAGCCGTCCAAAGTTCCTTTTCTGCAGCATTCAATTGTTGAAGTAAAGATGCTTGTAATATAGGGTTCCAAGAATCCCGATTTTTTATCCAATCTTTAGCTGTTGGATAAGACTTCACCCACTGATTTCGAAACTTTTGAGTCAGATTAAACATAATTTCCTGCAAGTTCCCAGTCGCATATAAACTCAATAGTAAATCCATATTTAATTCGGTTTCCTCAACTAAAATATCGGGCAAAATTCCTCCGCCCCCATAAACAATGCGCCCCGAATCGGTATAAAAAGGGGTTGAATCGTTTTCATTTTCAAGCGGCTTATTATCAGAATAATAAGCTTCTGCTCCTGCACCATATGGACGCTGAATACACCGACCTGAAGGGGTGTAATATCGGGCTACAGTAAGCGTAATTGCAGCTCCATTGGATAAGGGCATAGGCTCTTGAACCAATCCTTTCCCGAACGTCCGTTCACCCACAATCCAGCCGCGGTCGTGGTCTTGAACTGCTCCGGCTACAATTTCAGAGGCACTGGCACTGTAGCGGTCAACCAATATACACACGGGTTTCTTTTCAAATAAACCCTCGGAAGTAGCAAAATAATCTTCTCTATCTCGCTTTAGTCCACGAGTATAAACAATAAGTTCTTCAGCCGGCAATAAAGCATCGCAAATTTCAATCGCAGAACTCAAAAGACCTCCAGGATTTCCACGAAGATCTAAAATCAATTGAGTCATTCCACTTTGGTTGAGCTGGTCTATAGCACTCAAAATTTCTTTAGCTGAAGTTTCAGAAAATCTAGACAAGCGAATGAAACCAGTATTGGCATTCAACATAAAAGCGGCATCCACAGTATTCAATGGGATTTTATCTCGCTCAATTGTAAAATACAATCTGCTGCTTGACCCTGGCCGCACAACTCCAACAATTACCTTAGTTCCTGCCTTTCCACGGAGATTTTTAACTACATCTTGACTGCTAATTTCTATCCCAGCAATGTTTCTTCCGTCCACTTCAACGATTCTATCACCAGCAAGAATTCCAACTTTTTCAGAAGGCCCACCAGGCAATGCCGCATCCACCATTGCTGTATCTCGAACTATTTCAAACTGCACTCCAATACCTTCAAATTCTCCACTCATTTCCTCTTCCAAGGCCAAATTATCTATCGGAGGCAAATAGGAAGAATGGGGGTCTAGTTCTGCCAAAAACGCCTGATATGCTTTAGATTTCAGCGTTTCGACATCTACACTATCCACATAATTCTCATCTATCAACTGAAGTAAGTAATCCATTTCGCCATAGTCAGAGTCCGACGAGCGGTGGGTTGAGTTTACCCAATTCGGATTGGAAAGAATGGCCCCAAGGATGATGCCTATTACTAAAATGACTGAAATTAAAAAGGGGAGAAAATACTTGCTTTGAGTTGAGCGTTCCGAATTCATACCCTCAAAGATACAATAATGAAATACCCTTAGGTATCCCGTTTCAACCAAGCTACCAAGACCGATTTTAAAATAGAGCCATCAGCGCCTGTAGCGCATTGGGGTGTTTGAAATTCTAGTGAATCGATAAATCCGGTGTCCCTGTAATCAAACCAACTAAATTTACCATTAAGTTCCTTCGCTAAGCGCTCTTGTTCCGGTTGTCCTGGGGTGGGATCCAAAAGGGCTGGCTTTCCATGCAAACGCAAATCCATTAATGTAGAGTAGCCAGCTCGGCAAAATACCCAACTTGCAGCCTTTAAAAAAGGAGACAACTGTTGGGCTGAAGCTAAATTCACAACCTCCCAACCAGAGGGAAAATCAACTTGGGCCTGCCTAGATGTACCCCGAACCACCCGAAACGGACCATACCTTTCGTTTAGCTTGGTGGTCATGGTATTTTCCCAGTGCGTGCGTAAAGGTTCTGGCCCTGATATAATCCATAAAGGCATTTTGGGCATATCCGACCCTGAAAAATCAGTGGGAATGGCCGATAAGTAACCCAAATATTTTTTAGGTAATCTGGTTTTTGATAATTGCCCCGACAAGAGCTCATCGGGGTGATCGGGCAACCACAACTCATCAAATCTCGACAAATACCAATCATGCAAAGCATTGGCAGCTGCCATCCAAAAAGGTATTGGCAAAGTCAATTGATGAGCTATTAAGGCAGAAGGAATAGTTGAAATTTGAAATGCAGGCCGATGGTCTGAAATAATCCCATCGGGCAAACCATTCAAACGGATGTAATCCTTAATCCACTTTTGATCTACGGCCAGCCAACGCTGAAGATTTAATGCCTGACGTACAATCGCCAAACTAAAACTCCCTCCCGGATTTTGATACGTAATACCTGGATCAGGAAGCTCATGAAACAACAAAGTAGGAAACCGTTTCCTCAACCATTCCAAACCTACACCTGAACATCCAACCTCTACCCGACAGCCCATATCAATCAATTCCTGAATGACCACCGAAGAACGGGTAGCATGGCCTAAGCCCCAGTTTAAAATTCCATAAAGTATTTTGGGGCCAACCATACTGATAATTTATTCCTTTGAATCACTTCCCATTTTCCATTCCCTACTTAACGCTGACCAAGACTGCCGAACAACGACCCGAACCACTGTATACCCTGGAACGGCAAATATAAGCCCGTAAAACCCTGCAATCTGTGCTCCAATAAACGTAATCAAAAATATTTCCAATGGGTGGATGTTTAAACTAGAAGAAAAAATTAAAGGTTGCAATACATATCCATCAACCTGCTGGACCAAAAAGAAAACTAGAGCCATTTTTAAAAGTATAGGCCAAATCACATCATAAAAGGACGCATCCACATGAGCGATCAAACCAAGAATAAGGCCCAAAAGACTTCCCAAAATAGGACCTAAATATGGAACTACATTGAATAAGGAGGCAACAATGGCAATACTAATGGCAAGGGCTGGATTCAACCCAACTAGCCACAATCCAATCCCCTCAAGGACGAACACCGTCATCCATTGTAGCAACAACCCATTAAAATACTTGGTAAGTAACCGCCGACTTTCTTGCCAGCTCGATAATAAAATAGGCCGCACCACCTTCGGAACCATCCCAATAACCAAGGGTCTTAATGCATCTTTATCCTTCAAAAGGAAAAAAGCAATGAAAAAACCTGAAATAAATGCCAAAACAAGTCCAGCAAACGCAGCAACAAAATTACCCAACATATTTCCTAGCCAAAGTACATCAATCCACGACATTATTTTCAACTGCAATTGAAGTGCTATTTCATGGTTGCTAAGGGTGTTCTCTGCCATTCCATCTAAAATCCCAGCCCCCAAACCATGTTCTGCCAACCATCTGGCTGTAACCCCAATTGGCTCTTCTAGCGCAGAAACCACCTGCCCAGAATCCAATCTTTGCCAATTGGAGAATTGGTAACCAAGTAAGGGCAATAGAAGGAGCCAAAACAAAAGAAAAAAGACCATTAATGACGCCAAAGACAAAATAGAGGCAATAGATTTGGGGATTTTTTTGCCCTTTAGATTCACTCGCCTGAGGCGTTCATAAACAGGATGTGCCATCAAGGCCAACACCAAACCTAAAACCAAATACGAGGCAACCGTTGGAAAAAAGACAGCGAATCCTACAACTAGGGCAATAAAAACAAGCAACGGCACCCATGTAGAGGGCCTCTGAATCCACCTCAATATTAAATCAGTTTGCTTGGTCGACATGGGCAATTTCTACACGGTAAATTGTATTTCTTATTTCATTCAGCGGAAGTTCATGCCCCCCATCAAATGCAATTTCAATGGCATGTTTAGCAAAATCAGGAAGTTGAAGTTTGGAGGGAAGATACGGATCAGCTGAACCATTGACCAAAAAAATGGGACGAGCCTCTTTCTTCTCCTTCAAACTAAACTCAATATCAGAAGGAAAAACAGCCCCCCAAAGGATAAGTGAATGAACAGAATGAGATTCTGTATGACAAAAAAAACGAGCAGCAGTGGCAGCACCCTGTGAAAAACCCAATAAAAAAACACGCGCATTTGGAGCCTTTTCCACAACAAAGTTTAAAACGGTGGCAAGGTACCCCAGGTAATCATCAATTTCAGATGCCCGATTTTCTTTGGTCATCCAAGATGCCACAACGGCGCCCTCGCCTCCTTTGGAGTAAAACCTACTCAATCCTTCAGGAGCTAGAAAGCAACGATGGGCGGCAACCTCAGTAGAAAAAAGTGCCAAGAAATCCCGTGCACTCTGCCGATATCCATGAAGCATAATCCAAACAAATTCAGTTTCATCTGAAAGATTACCCAACAAAGGCACAAATGCGGTTCTTTGTACTGTGAAAGTTAATTGGTCCACCCTTCAAAGATAATTTTATGCCTATGATGCACCAAATGGATTTGCCACTTAAACGGATAGATTAAAGGCAATCTTTGAAAAATTAACGAATTGGTAATGGTTAACCCTTTAAGGCTCTGCGCCGTGAGAACTCACTGTACAATAAGGTTAATTCTCGACCAGTTTGCCCTTGTACTGAAGTATTTTCCGTCGCTCTACGCTGAAGATATGGAAGCAATTCTGCTACCGGCCCATAAGGAACATACTTAGCAACGTTGTAACCTGCTTCCGCTAAATTAAAGCTGATGTGATCACTCATGCCCAACAATTGAGAAAAATAAATTCGCGGATGTGAAGGCTCTATGTCAAGTTCTGCCATTCTTTGCACCAATAAATAACAACTTCCCTCATTATGCGTGCCCAAAACAAGTGCACCAGACTCAATTCGATGAATTACAAATTCCAACGCTAAATTGAAGTCGCGGTCGGTATCCATTTTTGTGGGCTGAATAGGATCCGGATAGGATAGCTCCTTTGCTCGTTTTCGCTCCTTTTCCATATAAGCACCCCTTACCAATTTCACACCTGGTAAAAAGCCCTTCCGCTCTGCCCGCTCCCAAAGCATCTTTAAATATTCCAATCTATCTTTTCGATACATTTGAAGAGTGGTAAATACTACAGGCCACTCCGTATTAAATTCTTCAAAGGCCTCTTCTGCCAGTCGATCTATTGCAGGCTGAAGCCAACTTTCTTCGGCATCAATCATGACAGGAACTTTGAGCTCTACCGCTGTTTGGAATATCCGACGCAGCCTATCCTTTAGTTTTATCCAGTTCTGGTCTGAATCATCAGAAAAAGAGGATTGACGCTCCAATACAGCTTGAGTAACCAAACCGCTAACCTTAAAAACAGCCAAAGGTATAGATGCGTGCTGAGCGGCCGTTTGTATGCATGAAATAATTTCATGGGTGGTGTCTTCAAACCCTTGATCGGTTTCTTTGCCTTCCACAGAGTAATCCAAAATGCTACCTACATTTCGATCAGACAACCACTGTATGGTTTTAAGTGAAGAAGCTCTCGTTTCACCCCCTACAAACTGCTTAAAAATTGTTCCTTTTATCAATCCCTTTACTGGCAAGCCAAACTTTAATGAAAGTGATGCCAATTGACTTCCCCACCGCACTAAAACTGGCTTCGAAAGGATTCGAAACAAGAGCACAGCACGCCCCAATTCGGCATCGCTTTTACCTTTAAAGGCTACTTCAGTACAATCAAACGAAAGCATTCAAAAAAATTACCGCAAACCTACATTAAAAATTTTTCACTTGACAGG
>JAQCBQ010000051.1 GCA_027621385.1 Bacteroidota bacterium
CCCTAAATAAAGCTGTTATATCCTTATGCTCTGGAAAACAGCGCTTTGATTTTTTGCTTGGTTTTCCAGGCGGCGATGTACATGGATGGGATGACGATGAGGGTCAGGAAGGTGGCGATGCTAAGGCCAAAAATGATGGTCCATGCCAATGGTCCCCAAAATGCCACATTGTCTCCGCCCAGGTGAATGTTGGGATTGAATTCAGTGAGCAGTGTGCCGAAATTGATGTTGAACCCAATGGCCAAGGGGATGAGTCCAGAAATGGTGGAAACGGCAGTTAAAATAACCGGGGTTATGCGGGTGGCGCCGGCTTGAATGCTCGCCGTTACTACATCTACCCCATGGGCGCGTTGCTCATCAATGAACTCAATCAGCAAAATCCCGTTTCGAATGACAATGCCCGCCAGAGCAAACATGCCAACCCCCGTCATAACCACCGACATGGTCATTCCACTCAGTCCGAAACCCAGGAAAATACCAATCAGGCTGAATAGCACCGTTGAAAAAATGAGCAATGGTTTTACTACCGAGTTGAATTGCGTCACCATGACAGCGAACATCAAGGCCAAGGCACCCAGAAAGGCAATACCGAGAAAATCGGAGGTTTCTTTTTGGTCTTCCTGTTCTCCCGTCAGCCGTATTTCGTAGCCTTCCGGCAGACTCATGGCATTGATGACCTTTTCTTGAATTTGTTGGTTAATTTGATTTGCATTGCCGCCTTCCACCACATTGGAAGACAGAGTAACAACGCGCTTTTGATTTTTCCGGTTGATACCGGAATAGGCAGGTTTATAGGAGATGTTGGCAATGGAAGCCAAGGGAACTTGGCGAAACCGTCCTGTGGCCATGTCCATGTATGAAATATTCAAGGCAAGCAATTGTTCGGGAGAACTGCGGAACGATTCTTGAAGCCTCAATTGAATGGGATGATCGTCGTCGGAATCGCGCAGTTTTGAAATTTCTTTGCCATACAGCGCGGTGCGCAAGCCCATGCCAATGCTCGCCAGTGAAATGCCTTCACGTTGTGCTTTTTCCTGATCTATTTCAAGGATGATTTCAGGCTTATTTAGTTTTAAATCGGACTTCAGCTCTTCAATACCAGTAATGTTCGAGGTAGAGATGCTTTGGCGAACCCGTTGTTCAAGGTCCTGCAGCATGCTGAAATCTTCTCCTGAAATTTCAATGTTTACAGGCTTTCCAGTGGGTGGGCCAGCGCGCTCTTTCTCAACGGTGAGTGTGGCTCCAGGAATGGGATTTTTCTCGAAATCTTTTCTGATTTCATCCAGCATTTTCCGTGTTTCGAAGCCATTTCGTTCCGAATATTTCACGAAGGCTACCGTAACTTTTGATTTATTGGGAGTGGCTACCCGGTCAGGATTTTGAGGATCGCCGGCGTTCAATCCAACGTTGGCGATGACCGATTCTACGGCGGGATTCTTTTCTCCAAGTAAGGCAAATACGCGCTTCTCTAAAATTTGGGTTACAGAATCGGTGACATTGGCGTCGGTGCCAATAGGCAACTCACAGTAAACGTATGCGAAATTGGGTTCAGGATCGGGGAAAAAGCTCACCTTCGGATTGCTTAATCCAAAGCCGATGGAGGAAGCAATCAAAGCGATAACCGCAGTACCCACCACGGCGAACGGAGCCCGACCTGTGGTTAATTTAACCAACATGCGTTCATATCCTCGAATTACTACTGGCCAATGTTTTTCTTGAAAATTGCGTATGGTTTTATGCAGGAAAAATTGATACGAGGCGTGGGACGCCAACATAATTAAAGAGAATGTTCCAAGTCCGGGGAAGCCACCTAAATAGGACAGCAGAGCAATAACCACGTAAGCAATGGCCCATTTGAAAAACAGAGAACGCTTCGGCACTTGCAAATGCTCATCGCGCACCATGAAATCAACCGCAAAAACCGGATTCATAACAAAGGCTACCAACAAAGAAGCACCCAATGTTATAATCAAGGTTACAGGCAGGTATTGCATGAAATTTCCAACAATTCCCGGCCAGAAAAGTAAAGGGAAGAAGGGGCCAAGCGTGGTAAGGGTACCTGCCAATACAGGCACGAATACCTCACCGGCTCCAGCCTGTGCTGCTTTGATGATGTTGATTTCTCGATGTTTGTGAAGAATGCGGTAGGTGTTTTCAATAACTACAATGGCATCATCCACAATAATCCCTAAGGCCAATAAAAAGCTAAACAGTACAATCACATTCAGGGTGTAATCCAAGCCCGGCATAATCAAAAAGGCCACTACGGTAGAAAGGGGGCCTGCCAAAGCAACGAAAAAGGCACTTTTAAGACCCATGAAAAACATTAAGCCGACCAATACCAAGATAAAGCCAATGATTACGGTATTGAGCAGTTCATTTAAATCGTTTTTGGTGGATTCGGATTGGTCGCCGGTGATGATGACATCTAAGCCCTCAGGGAATTTTGATGCTTTTGCTTCCTCAATAATGCGCTGAATGCCTTCTGAGGCCTCCAGTAGGTTTTCGCCCGAGCGCTTGATGATGTTGAGCGTTACTACGGGCTTGCCATCCAATCGGGCAAAGTCTTGTTTCTCGGCATATCCATCTACGATGGTAGCGAAATCGCGGAGAAAAACCGTGTTGCCTCGGCTTGAGCGCACCACGATATTCTTAATTTGCTCTGCATTTTTGAATTGACCTGTAACACGTACATTTCGGCGCAGTCGGTCGATTCGGATTTCTCCTCCTGATATGTTGACGTTTTCGGCACCTACGGCCATTTCAATATCATTGAATGTGATTCCAGAGGCCTGCATTTTATACAGGTCAACATAAATCTGAATTTCGCGGGTAAGCCCTCCAACAATGTCAACCCGGGTAATTTGAGGTAAGGATTCAATGCGTTCTTCCAGGTATTCCCCGTAGTTTTTCAATTTATCAAGAGGAATTTCGCCCGCAAGGTTGATGTTCATGATGGGAAATTCAGAAAAATCCAACTCGTCCACCCGAGGGTCTTCGTCCAAATCTGTGGGCAGATCTTTCACCGCTTTATCTACGGCATCACTAACCTTTTGCTTGGCCACTGCCACTTCGACATTGGTGTTGAATTCCACTACAATGGAACTGAAATCCGAAATGGATTTAGAACTGATTTTCCGGACTCCATTGATTGATTTTAGCTGGCGTTCAATGGGCTTGGTGATGAGGTTTTCTACGTCGACGGGAGTGGCACCGGGATAAATGGTACTCACCGAAATGGTTGGAATTACAATGTCCGGAAATTGTTCTTTAGGAATACGAACAAACGAAACCGCCCCGGCAATGGATAGAATGATGGTGAATACATAAATGGCCGTCCGGTTGCGGATGCACCAATTCGTAAAACTCAAAGATTTAAAGGAATCTTGGATTTGGCTCATGGCTTAAATTCTATGGGTTGGCCGTCAACAACTTCTGTATTTCCGGTGGTGATTAAAACACTTTCTGAGCTAAGGCCCTTGGTTACAACGG
This sequence comes from Bacteroidota bacterium, assembly GCA_027621385.1. Classification (GTDB taxonomy): domain Bacteria; phylum Bacteroidota; class Bacteroidia; order CAIKAF01; family CAIKAF01; genus CAIKAF01. The sequence goes on from JAQCBQ010000051.1 coordinate 3,493, forward strand.
TAATTCCATTGTACGATGGCCCTGTTTCAATGGATTTGCGAACGGCTTTTTTCCCTTCGGCCACCATAATGAAATTCCCTTCCGGCAGAGATTGAATTAGATTGGTCGGAACCATAAGGGCGCTATCTATCGACAAATCGTTGATTTTTAAGCCTCCGGTCATGTTTGGACGAAGATTCGGATGCGCTCCGGTCAGGTCAACTTCTACGGTAACCGAGCGGTTCCCCGGATTTACAACTTTGCTGATAAAAGAAACCTTGCGCTCCATTTGAAGCCCCAAATCAGAAAGGAATACCGATACCGGAGTTCCAAGGGCAATGTTGCCGGCCAAGGCATCGGCCAAGGGAGCGGTGAGTTTAATCCGATTCAAATTTACCACCCGAATTCCCGACATGCCAGGGCTCGCCATTTCTCCAATTTTAATGGCCACATCATCAACCTCACCGTCAATGGGTGATTTGATTTGAGTCATGCCCACCTGAGCTTCCAAGCCTTTAACACGCAGCGACATGGCCTCATAATTGGTTTTGCTTTGTAGGTATTGGATTTCTGAACCTATGTTCTGTTCCCATAAACGTTGGGTGCGCCGATAGGTTTCTTCCGCCAAACGCAGGCCGGTTTTGGCTTCTTCCAAGCCCTGAACCATGGCTGTATTTTCAAGTTCGGCCAACAGCTGCCCTTGTTTGACGCGATCTCCTTCTTTAACCAAAACCCGACGAACTACGCCCGGCATTTCCGGACCCGCCAAAATATTGTTGTCGGCTTCTACATTTCCTTGCACTTCAACATACCTTCGGAAGGTGCCGGTGTTGGGCTTGGCAACTTCAACCGCCCGGGTGCGCAGGCTGCCCGATTTCCCGGTGTCCAAACGAGCTATTGCAGCCTCAAGCGAAAGGGCTTCTTTTTGAAGTTCAGCAATCTGTGCCCGGACTTCGTCCAGCCTCGCTTTTTTTGAATCAAGTTCAGAAGACGAACCACAAGCCGAAAGCAGGGCTAAGCTGAGTAGAAAAAAAACAGAATTTTTCATGCGTTTAAGATATGAGCGTGTAGGAGAGGAGATTAAAATTTTTCCATGGATTTAAGAAGGTCGGCTTTTCGACTTAGCACATCAAACAAGGTTTGAAAATACCCTTGCTGGGCTTCGTAAAACTGCCGCTCAATTTGAGTCAGAGTCAAGCTGTTAATTAAGCCTTCTTTAAACTTAATTCCATTCACCCGGCGAACCTCCCGGGCAAGATTTAGATTTTTTTGCTGGGTTTTGAAGCGCAATACGGCTTCTTTCAAAGCGCTGGAAGAACTTTGATACTCCAGTTGAAGCGCCTGACTCAAGTCCTCGCGTTGAATTTCGGTTTTTTTCTTTTCCAATTGGTATTGCTTGAGTTTGTACATGCGGTTCCAACTTGAGAAAATCGGTACAGACAATCGAAGCCCAAAGGCTAAGCCACCATTGGCCCCCTGGGTTCCACTGCCCAACAGAAAGCGTTCGCTGTTGAAAAAGTTATGCTGATAACTCAGGTTTGACACCAGCGTGGGCATGGACTCTGCCTTTTGCAGTTTGATTTGATAGTCGTTGATGATCAGCTGCCTGGAAATCAAGTCAAATTCTTTCCGGCTGCTTGTTGCAATGCTGTCGGGTAAGGATTGAACCAGGTTATCCCATTCCGAGGGTTGAATAAAATCCGACAAAGATTCGGCCAAAGCCAAATCTTGCATCAGCGGCCAGCCCATTTGGTATTTTAATCCGGCCAAGGCCAAGGTTAAACCGTTCCCCGCCTGAACCCGTAAATTTTGAGTGTTGTTGTACATCAATTCCAGCTGCTGTACATCTAAAATTTCAGCAAAGCCTTGGGCTTGGGTAGCCCGTATTTCGCTCAGGGTTTTTTCCATTAATTTTAGGCTTGAGTCGAGTGTAGCTACCGATTCTTCAGCCATGAGCGCAAGAAAGTACGATTTGGTCACCTGCAAGCGTACATCCCGTTCTACCAGTTCATGTTGAGCCTTAGTCAGTTCTAAAAATTGCTTTGCAGTGGCAATTCCCACAAAATATTGACCGTTAAACAGCAGCATTGAAGCATTGAGTCCAAGCGAAGCCTGATTCAATGGGGCGGCTGGAATGGTAATAAACTGGTTTGGATTTCCATTGATAAAGTCCGGGAATACAAATTCGGGCGACTGAATGTTGTAGGTGTATCCACCGCTCCCATCCAGTTGCGGAAGTCCGGTGGCTACGTTCTCACGTACCTTGGCCTGCCCAATTTTCATGTCAAGCTCGGTTGTTTTTACCTTGGCCTGATGCTCTAAGGCATACGCAACAGCCTGTTCCAGGTTTAGGGTTTGTTGTGCGCTAAGGCCAATTAGGCTGGCCGCCCAAAATAAAAGTATGGTTCTCATGGCAATGGAAATTCAGATGCGTATGTTTCGGTTAAATAGGTAAGCCCCTGCAGGCTGCAAATGCCATGCAGGTGGTACATCAACATTTCTCGGTGCAAGGTTTGAAAATCAAAACGATCGGCCGGAAAAATCGAAGGGTCCATTTTCATGGGCATTAATTGAATGAAAATCATCGAAACGATTTCAGGATTCAGATTGGTTCGGTACCATCCCTGTTCAATTCCGGCACTTAAATTCTGAACGACTTGCTTTCGAATGGACTGGTGTCGATACGCTTCAAATAGTCGGTATGCGGAAGGAAAATGCCGGCGCAATTCAAGGTACAAAGAGGGTTTTACCTGCTGCAGTTGAGTTTGTATGGCTCCGGCAATGCCCCAAAGCTGGTCAATGGGATTCGGATGGGCAGAAAATAGGGTTTCGGCAGCAGCCTTGTGCTGGTTTAAAAAGCTTTCTACAACCGCTTCCACCAGGCTGTTTTTATCGGTAAAATGAACGTACAAGGTCTTCTTTGAAACCCCCATTTCACGCGCTAAATCTTCCATGGTAACTCCACGCAATCCAAACTGCATAAACAGCTGTGTCGCCTGTTCAACCATGTATTCTTTCCTTTCTTCCATGCCGGGGCAAAGGTAATTGTTGTACCCACAAGGAAACCCGCAGAACTAAAAAAGTTTCCTAGGTTTTGAAAAATTAACAATTGCATCATTTTTTGTTGATGCAGTGGGCCGTTCAATTTAAGGAATAGTTGGGTTTTAGGTTGGGCGGCTGCCGGGCTTTCACAGGTTGTCCGCGGCGGCCGAACGGGGTGGCAGCGGGCTGCGGTGGCTCCTAAAGTCGCCTCCTCGCCGCGCGCCACCAACCGTCGGCCGCCTTGCGGGCAACCTTGTTCAATCCCTGCCGCGGCCTCCTCCTGCCCAATGCCAATCGGTTAAATTTAAACGCGCTGCGGCACAGAAATAAGAAATATTCCAAAGATTCAATGAGCTTGGCCCCACGCCAACCCGTTCCACTACAACCTAAAATCCCTAGAAATCAGGCCGTTTTCATCACTTTACGTGATGCAGTTTCAGCATGTTGGTTTGCCCTTTTTCCTGAATGGGAACACTGGCGGTATGTACAAGTAGATCACCCTCTTTGACGTGGCCATCCTTTTTCAGCATATGTGTGCTTTCTTCAATGGAATGGTCTGTGCTAACAAAGGTGTCAAAGTAAAAGCCTTTGACTCCCCAAACCAAGCTCAATTGGTTCAATAGGCTTCGGTTCCCGGTGAACACAAAAATAGGGGCTTTGGGCCGATAACTGCTTATTTCATAGGCGGTATAGCCGGTAAAAGTCATGGTAATTATGCCATTGGCTCTGGCTTTTTCTGCCATTTCAACCGCTGCACGGCAAACGGCATCGGTAATGAACCGGTCTCGACTAATGTGGATGTTGTCCAAATGATAAATTTGTGGACTTTCCTCCATGCGCTCAATGATTTTTTGAACGGCCTGAACCACACGCACAGGAAACTTGCCAACTGAGGTTTCGGCACTCAACATGACGGCATCGGCTCCATCTAAAATGGCATTTGCAACGTCATTCACCTCTGCACGGGTTGGATTGTAGTTGGTAATCATGCTTTCCATCATCTGGGTGGCAATGATGACGGGTTTAGAACTTTTTTTACACCGTTTTACAATGTCCTTTTGCATCAGTGGCACTTCCTGCATGGGCACTTCTACCCCTAAATCGCCCCGGGCCACCATAATTCCATCCGATTCCCGAATAATGTGGTTAATCTCTTCCATCGCCTCGGGTTTTTCAATTTTTGCAATGACTTTGGTGCTTTTGCCGGCTTTTGAAATGAGCTGTTTTAACTCCATAACATCGGTTGCCGAACGCACAAATGAAAGGCCAAGCCACTCAAACTCATGTTCAAGGGCAAATTCCAAATCTTCCAAGTCTTTTTCAGTCAGGCAGGGCATGGAAATTTTGGTATTGGGCAAATTCACCCCCTTTTTAGAGGTCAGCAATCCCCCATTGATGATTTTAAGTTTGACCTCGTCTTTCAGGTTGGTTTCTTTCACCTCAAGCACAATTTTCCCATCGTCCACCAACACGATTTCGCCCGGACGGACGTCTTCGGCAAAGCTCTTATATTGAATAAAAACCTTGTCTCGTGTTCCTATGCCTTTGTCGGTTGAAATTAAAAGTTCGGTTCCATCTTCCAGCTCAATTCCACCGTCTTGAACGGCACGCACCCGAATTTTAGGCCCCTGTAGGTCGCCCAGTATTGCCAGGTTGTAATCAAAATCTGCATTGATTCGACGAATAAGATTCACCAAATTGATTTGGGTATCTCGGTCGCCATGTGAAAAGTTCAAGCGGCATACATCCACGCCCGCCTGAACCAATTCCAGTAAACTTTCATAGGTGTTGGTAGAGGGGCCAATGGTGGCCACCAGTTTTGTTTTATGTTGTGTCTTCATGGTCTTCAAAAATGAGCAAGCTCATGCTTTTATCTGATATGTTTTTCAGGGTTCCACACCATTGTATGGCAGGTAATTTCCTGAGGGATTTTACCCATTCTTCGACAAAGGTAGAAGGAGCATCCGATATTTGAAGAATAAAATCAAATCCGTCCGATTCCTTAATGCAGGGTTGAGGTAAGGTTTTATTTCCAATCAGCCGGAATTGTGGCTCTTGAAATGGAAGTCGACAATAGAAAACAGAATATCCCGGGCGGTCTATAGCTGCAGTTTCAATATTCCCCGCAGGCCGCAAATCTGCTTTTCGAATAAAGTTCATGTTCAATTGGGTGTTCAACAACCAAGCCATTCGGTAATCCGGTTCTTGAGCCACAATTCCTATGAGGCTGAAATCGCACCAGGATTGGTCATCAATATCTAAAAGTACATCGACCATTATTGCTCTTATTTTCCTGCATTGAATTGCCGAACAATGCGGCCTAAGTCGTCCGGACTGAGTTCTTTATTTTCCAGACTTCCCGCCAGTTCAGGATTGGATTGCAACAGCTCTGCCATCTGAGACCTCCATTTGTTCCCACCTGTTTTTACCTCTTCCCATTCTGGAGATTCATTTTTTCGAAAATAGAGTCGAAATGCTGGTAGTGACTGACCTTGATAATCTCTCAGGTATTCTTCTTCTGCCAAATGGACTGGTCCACCGGCCAATATTTTAGCAAATACCTCGCGTTTTCCAATCTGTATTTTACGGTAAAGCAAAGAGTCTGCCTTAAAGCTGCGAAGGCTCATGAGAGGCAGATATTTTTTTTCGGTTTCGCTGATTTTAAGATAGATTTTATCTTTTAAACCATCGCGGGAACGGTATCGAAGTTGACCTTTTAGTGTATCTCCAGTTTCAAGGATTACATATCCTTCCGGCAATGCGGCAGTTTGGGCCATACCGAGTTCAAATGAAATGCCAAATAAAAAAATGGAAAGAATAAAATGAAAGAGTTGACGCATGGTTGTTGCAGGATTAAGGCTCAAGTTCACGCCCCAGAACGGGTTCTTCGTAAAGGACTTGTAATATGGTTTGTCCAACGGCCTTTAAGGTGGCCGGATCTATGTTCTCTAGGTTGTCATTTTCGGTGTGCCAATGCCCGGGGAATCCCATGGGGCGGGTAGGGTCATAATTAATGATATCGATGCTGGGAATGTTGGCCAGGGTATTTATAAAATAGTGGTCGTCGGTGATGGGACCATTCAATTGAGCCATTTTAAAGTAGTTTCCATAGCCCAGTTTGTGCGCGGCAGACCAGACCTTTTGTACCACATGGGGCGCAAAGGTTACAGAAGCTCCTTCCTGATAAAAAACGGCATCTTTGGCTCCCACCATATCAAGCAAAATTCCATACCTGGAACTGATGGGTAAGGGGCGGTTTTTTGCCCAATATTGAGAGCCTAGGCAATAGGTTTCTGGAGCTCCACCTGCATCTCCAAAATCTTCCGCATCAAACAATACAATATCGATTCCGGGGGCTGGTCCTCCGCTACTGTCTCTGGCAATGGCACGGGCAATTTCGAGAAGTACAGCTACACCGCTGGCTCCGTCATCGGCACCTAAAACGGGTTTGCCTTTTCCAGGGTTGCCACGGTCGGCAAAGGGGCGCGAATCCCAATGGGCGAACAGCATGATTCTGTCGGTTCGATTGGGATGAATCTGGCCCATGATGTTCCTGATTTTTAGGCCTTCTCCGGTGTAGGCAACCACATTGGCATCTTGAACAATTACGCCTGAAGTCCATTTTTTCAATTCGCGAATTAGGTATTCAGCGCAGGCTTTATGGGCAGAAGTATTGGGCACCCTGGGCCCAAATTCCACTTGGGCTTTTAAAATGTCCATGGCGCTATCGGCATCAAAAACCGGAACCGGTTTTGATGGAAGTACGGTTGGGTTGTTTTCACTAAGTTCCGGCTGTTCTCCCGACGACGTTTCGGATGTTTCCCCCTTTCCTCCACAGGCCATAAACAGGGCAAGAAGTAGTGATGCGCTTACGATTCGTAGTGCCATGTGCTGTTGTCTTTTCCGTCGTTAATGCTTATACCCGCCCGGCTTAGACGGTCGCGTATCAGGTCACTGGTCGACCAATCTTTTTTGATGCGGGCTTCACGCCGAATCTCCAATATGAGTTCCATAATATGCTGAATACTGCCCTCCTCAGATTCGTTCCTAGATTCAGTTAATCCCAGTACCCGAATGAAGTAGCGTTCAAATTCGGTGCTCAAAACCTGAATGGCGTTTGAACTCAATTGGATTCCGCCGGCCGCTGCAGATTGAATCCACTTGGCAGCTTCAAACAATTGGGCGACCAAAATTGGGCTATTGAAATCGTCATTCATAGCAGCTTGGCACCGCTCCGCCCAGGCCTCAACACCGGGGTCTTCCTGACCGGAGCCTTTTATGTTTTTGAGTTGCCCATAGGCCTGAGCCAGGCGTTGATATCCTTTTTCGGCAGCAGCTAGAGCTTCCTCGCTCATATCTAGGGTTGAACCATAATGAGCCTGCATAAAAAAGAAGCGGATAGCCATAGGCGAATATCCCCGATTCAATAGGGCATGGTTTCCAGTAATTAAATCGCCGGGCAATAAAAAATTGCCATCCGATTTGCTCATTTTTTTTCCGTTCAAGGTTAGCATGTTACCATGCAGCCAGTAATTCACCGGGCGTTGGCAACCTGTAGCCGCCACATTTTGCGCAATTTCACATTCGTGGTGCGGAAATTTTAAGTCCATACCACCGCCATGTATATCAAAGGGCATTCCCAGGTACTTGCTGCTCATCACCGAACATTCCAAGTGCCAGCCCGGGAATCCCTCTCCCCAAGGAGAGGGCCAGCGCATAATATGTTCAGGCGAGGCTTTTTTCCATAGGGCAAAGTCAAGCGCATCACGTTTTTCCGATTGCCCATCTAAATCTCGGCTTCCACTCATCAACTCATCGATTTGCCGTCCGCTTAATGCACCGTACGATTCTGTTTTTGCATAGCTGCGTACATCAAAATAAACCGAACCATTGACTTCGTAGGCCAAACCTCGAGCCATGATTTGCTTTACCATTTCAATTTGTTCCACAATATGTCCGGTTGCTGTGGGCTCAATGGAAGGCGAGAAATTCCCAAAAATCCGCATCACTTCCCGGAATCCATTGGTGTATTTTTGTACGATTTCCATGGGTTCCAATTGCTCCAGCCGGGCTTTTTTGCCAATCTTATCTTCTCCTTCATCGGCATCGTTTTCCAGATGCCCCACATCGGTAATGTTGCGCACATAGCGAACACTGTACCCGCATTCTGTCAACCAGCGGTAAATTAAATCAAAAGAGGTGAAGGTGCGCAGATTGCCCAAATGCACATCGTTGTACACCGTAGGTCCACACACATACATTCCCACTTTTGGAGGGTTTAACGGCGTAAAAATCTCTTTTTGTCGAGTCAGTGAATTGTAAACCTGCAATGTTGATTTCATTTCTGCAAAATTCGAATACGAAGATAGGGCTTTGTATGCAGTTTTGCAGGAGATAATAGCGGTTTCAGTCTCCTTTAAAACAAAAAACGGCTCCGAATATTCGGAGCCGTTGGCTTTTGGTGCCCGGGAAGGGAATCGAACCCCCACGGTATTGCTACCACCGGATTTTGAGTCCGGCGCGTCTACCAGTTCCGCCACCCGGGCTGAACGGGGCACAAAGATACATATTTTTCCAATAATACGTCGATTCCGTTATCTTTGTGGCAAAGGCCCCATAGTTCAAGGGATAGAACGAAAGTTTCCTAAACTTTAGATACAGGTTCGAGTCCTGTTGGGGCTACTCAAAATGAAAAGTCGCCATCAAAGGCGGCTTTTTGGTTTTTTGCTTCACAGCACATCCCGTCTCCACTGCCCGCAAATCTGAGTTTTAAGGGTATAGGTTTACAGAAATCGGGCAATACCTGCACCCTTGCAGGATTTGTCACCAAATCAATTCAACCAAATCTTTTGCCGACCTACTTTCCCATTCACAGATAGGCGAGCAATCATCAAACCCTGCAACGGCAACGGGAACGCCCACATTTCGCCGGTGCTTACTTTCCCTTTTTTCTGAAAGCACAGCCGGCCTTGAAGATCATACAGCTCCAGATGTACATTTGCCGATTGGCTCCAGGTAACGCCTTTGTCGTTGAGTTGAGCCCAAGATGACCAATCCAATTCTTCCGCACCCAAATAGGCGCAGTTTTGGGTCACGGCATCTGGAGATGAATTGTTTATAACTTGAAGTACTTCCGATGCCGGCTGCCCCTTTAAAAAGTGATCTAACCAGGGCCGTACCACCCGAAATGTTCTTCGTTGTTGTTCTGCCCGGTCTGAGATGGAAGGAGGGGTAAGAAGTTCTCCTGCATCGCAGGCCGCATCGGCATTCATAAAGTAACAATGCCCTCCGCCCTGAATGGAAACCATAACCTTGCAGTTGCTTAGGTTGTTGTAAATGGGTTGCTGGTGGGTAGCCAAAGGAGTAACTCCATCATCGCTTCCAATCATCAACAATGAGGGCGCAATAACCTGACTTGATGCCCCTGCTGCTGAAGGATTGGTTTCAGCCGCAGCAAAAGTTACTGTGGTTTTAAACAGGCTTGGCGCATAGGATGCCGCTAAAAATGTGGCTCCGCCCCCCATGGAGTGTCCTCCGGCAGCCATTTCAGGAGCTACTTTCCCAAACAAATACGAATTGCTATTTTGGTCTTCCTGCTGTATGCGTTGCCCTAAAAATACCATATCACGCCCAAGGGCCTCATGCGAGGGCAAAATGCCGGTTTCGGTCGATGGCAAAACCACAATATACCCCCTCGGCACCAAACTGTCAATCATATTTTTATAGGGCCCTGTCCCAGTCAGGAAACCATGACTCATTATGAATACAGGGAAGCTCCCCTGGGCTACCGCACTCCCTTGCCCCCCGTTGGTGCTCGGATACCAAATGTCGAAGGTGACCGCTCTGTTCCTTGAGGCATCTTGCCAGGTTTCGCTGCGGTTTCCTAGCGCAAAAGGCTGTGACCAAGTTAGTGTAGAAAATGAAATACAAAAGAAAAGTACAGCTATTGAGAAGGATTTTTTCATGGAATGAAACTATAAAAATGACTTAAACGATACTTGAACAATTCATTACGCAGCACATACCTGCATTATAGAATCAAATATTAGCGCTGCTGGGGCAGTAGATTAACATG
>JAQCBQ010000052.1 GCA_027621385.1 Bacteroidota bacterium
CGGCAATTTCAACATTTGATGCTCCACCACTACAAGAACCAAGCATCAATAAAGTAATCACAACTGCACTTAAGATTAAACTTACTTTTTTCATGTTTACTTGTTTTTATTTTCCAACTGTAGGCTTACCTTAATTTAAAAAAATTAAAAAGGTTGGCATTATTATAGGTTTTGTTGTTGTAAAAGCCCCATGAATAAACATGTGTTACAAATATGTTACAACGCCATAAAACACAAAAGGGCTGCATTTCTGCAACCCCCTTGTTGTACCTGTGGGCCCTGTTGGGCTTGAACCAACGACCCTCTGATTATGAGTCAGATGCTCTAACCAACTGAGCTAAGGGCCCTTCCCTTTGGGTGGGCAAAGGTATCAATTTTTCGTGGAGTATCGCCCTATTTTTTACGAACTAAATCAATGTACACCGGGAAGTGGTCGCTGTGTCCGCCCAAATACTTGGGTCCACTAAAGGTACGGTACGGCTTTTCTCCCAAATACCGCTCGTCCTTCTCAATCAGCCAAGGAGCATTGAAAATTCCGGCATCTCCCCCATCTACAACCAGCCCTTTCTCGCGTTTAAACAAAGCCCTACTAACCAACCATTGATCCAACATCCCCCAATGGTCCTGATATTTTTCGGTTCCTTCTCCTTTTTCCCAGCGCTCATACATGTAGTTGACAAAATCGCCCGGCTTCAATTCGGCATCTCGGCGCTTGCCTCTGAGTACTTCTGCGATACTTTTGTCGCCTGGTTCATCATTGAAATCGCCCGAAATCAAAATATTGGCATTGGGATTCGACCGCAAAATGCTGTCGCACATGCTCCGAATTAAATTGGCTACAAACATCCGCTTGGGTTCTGAGGTTTGCTGCCCTCCCCAACGTGAAGGCCAGTGGTTGTAAAATAAGTGAATGGTATCTTTCTCAAATACCAATCCTTGAACGTACAATACATCTCTGGTTCGGAAACCCGGATCTTCAGGTACGCTAACGCGGCGATACTGGTGCGAAAGCACCCTTATTTTATCGGGACGATAAATTAAACAAACGTCAATGCCCCTGCGATCGGGACTGTTTTTATGGATAATTTGATACGAGGCATCTTTTAAGGCCGTTTCAGTAATCAACCGATGAATCACTTCTCTGTTTTCTACCTCACAGAATCCAATCATGGCAGGAGCATCCCAACCACCTAAGGCAATCAAGGTCTTTGAATGGTTGTTAATCTTATGGCGAAACCGACTTTCAGACCAACCTTTCACACCACCGGCAACAAACTCATCGTCGTTGATTAGGGTATCATTCTCGGTATCAAACAGGTTTTCCAAATTATAAAAGGCAAGCCGGATGGCATTGGCTGACTTTCGCTCAAACCGACTTAAATCATGCGATCCAGACGCAGAGGCATCGGAAATCTCATCGGAATCCGGTTGAACTTCTTGAGCACTGCAGGCCGATGAACCAATCGTAAGCAGAGCTATCCACAAGGCTAAGGTTTTCATGGTATAAATGTACTAAGCTTATGGTATTATTTCACCGCAACTGCTCCTTTCTTTTGTTGAAGCCCTTTCCTTATTGGAAGACCAAAGGCCTCGTGGTGCGCCCCCGATTGAAGCAGCTTGGGTACGCCAGCCACAGCAAAAGGGGCTGCAGCGAGGAGGCGACCTTGGGAGCCACCGCAGCGGCATAGCCCCTTGCTGTGGCTAAGTACCCTAGCGCTGAAAGCGGGATAAGGCGCCCAAAAAAATAAAAAAAATGAGAGGAAAGCCTTATTCCGGCTGAGCTGCGGGCACAGAGGGAGACTCAGGAGCTGGCATAGCCGGCATTTGATTATCAAGTGTAGTCAATGGCTTGCGCGCCTGAGGCACATCTGTTTTCACTTCATAACTGAAGAAAAATCCACTGCTAATGCAAAGTACCGCCAACAAACCCATCAATTGCCAAGTGCGTTTTTCAATCAACTCAGTCTCCTTACGCGCTCCAAACAACTGATTTGAAACACCAATATTGGATGAAATGCCACCCCCTTTTGAATTTTGAATTAAAATAACCAAAATCAGTAGAACGGCTACCAATAAAATTACGACTGTCATTATAATATCCATGGCAATTGGATTAAGTTTGATTTGCTTCTTGCTTCAGTTTCGCAATAAGGTCTGCAAAGTACGCTTTTTTTTCAGGATTTTCCAAACTCAACTGTGCATAAACTGCCTGGGCCAATTGCAGTTTTTTCTGCTGAATATAAATGTTGGCCAAGGTTTCAGATACCCGATTCCCTTGCCCGTGCAGCTCTTCCGAATCTGTTACCTGCTTAGGAGTTGCCGTGTTTTTCAAGGCCGATTTGTTGGGGCGAATTCGAATGTTTTCACGAACGAATTCATCAATGGCATTTCTTCGTGACTCTTCTGCCCTGGCCTCATCCAGTTTATTTTGCTCACACAACATCAACCAAGAGAGAAACGTGTACCCTTTCTCTTCGGCAGATTTAAACTCTTCTTCAATGATGTATTGCATGGAAATCAAAAAACAAACAGCACCTTCACAGCACGGGAAAATCCTGCGCAAAAATGAAGGTTACTGCTTTATACTTTGTGGGCGGCAGTTGGATGCTTCTACCAACCCTAATCCGATTAAAATTAATTGTCTTCTTTGCGGGCCTTGGCTTTTGATTTGCCTTTGCTGTCGCAAGAAGCACCTGCATGGTCTTTGCTGCAGCATGCCTTTCCTTTTTCAGGGGTGGCAGCAGAGGCCGTGGCTGATTTGGCAGCACCCGATTGGCAACCTGATGCAGAGCCTTTGGAACAACAGGCTTTCGCGGGTTTTGCATCAACAGGAGTGGCAGTAGTATTGGCTTGCTGGGCTTGAGCCGCTAAAGCGAAAGCACCTGCAAAAATAAAGGTCAGAACAGTTTTCATAATCCCTTGAAGTTTGATGTTATTTAACAGCACTAAGGTAGGAAAATCACTTATCTTTGAGAAACCACAAACAACGATTGCCATGAAATTTCTTGCTCGAATCGAAATTCCGTTCAAAATAAATCTAGGGTTTGTTTGTTTTATGGGGTTTATGCTATGGCCTCTGGCTTCTAAAGCTCAACAGCAAATCGACACCCTCCGCATTGAAACTTCGGCCATTTGCGGTATGTGTAAAAACCGACTGGAAACGGAACTTGGTTATTTGCCCGGCATTAAATCGGTGGGCGTAGATTTAAATTCCAAAGTCGCCACGGTCATCTATAAACCTAAAAAATTGGGGGCAGATGCCATCCGTGCTAAGATTTCGGCCTTGGGTTACCGTGCCGATTCAATTCCGGCCGACTCAAAAGCGTTTGAGCAATTGCCCGCATGCTGCCAGGCCGAAGGATTGCATCATCCCTAAGCATGTTGGTTAAAAAAGTAGGTGAGCACTTGGACTGAACTAAGGGCATTTTCCTGCTATTGTTACCTTTGATTTCTCGAACTTCATTCCATTGATTATGCGTATCCGATTGGCTTCAATTCTTCTCCTTTTTCTACCTTCTTTCTTGATTGGGCAGTTGACCTTAGAACAGGCAACACTAGGGCAATGGCGGCAGTTTCGCCCCAAAGATCTAAACAACATCCAATGGAAGGACGAACGGACTGTTACCTGCTGGGACATAAGTGGCATTCAACAGCTCAGCCCCAACGGAGAAAAAACAATGCTGTACAGTTTAAGCCAATTGAATGCGGTGCTAAAGGATAGCCTCAAGGGTTTCCCCTTTTCTTATTCTTGGGCCAATCCAAGCACCCTGCATGTGCAACAGGGATTACGTATCATCCAACTGAATGTCGAGACAGGAACCCTACTTCGGGATTACACGCTTCCCGAAGATGCCGAGAACATTCATCCCCACCTTCCGACTGGGAAAACTGCATTTACCCGCGGTCAAAATGTGTGGTTGGCCGGTTCAGACGGCGGACTTCGAGCACTCAGTTTTGATGAAGCCCCAGGAATTGTAAATGGTTCCGGGTATGTTCACCGCCAGGAATTTGGCATTAGTGAAGGCCTATTTTGGTCGCCCGACGGCCAATCCCTAGCCTGGTACCGAAAAGATGAAGGCATGGTAACGGAATACCCACTTGTGGAAAGTCCTGCCCGAATTGCAAATCACCGCCCGGTCCGCTACCCCATGGCGGGCATGAAGAGCGAAGAAGTGACGCTGCAGGTACTCAAATTGAATGGAGGACAGATTCAAACCCTTCAAACTCCAGGGGACAAAGAGCAATACTTAACTGCCGTTACCTGGTCACCCAACAACAACCACCTGTATGTAGGCTTGCTGAACCGAGGCCAAGACAGCCTCCGCTTGTGCCGATTTAAGGTGAGCGATGGAACCTTGGATGCGGTGTTGTTCCAAGAAACCGATTCTAGGTGGGTGGAACCGGAACATGGCCTTACCTTCTTACCAAACAATCCCGACCAATTTATTTGGTGGAGCGAACGGGATGGCTACGATCAAGCCTATCTATATTCCAGTCAAGGCCAATTGATTCGGCAATTGACTACCGGTCCCTACGTGCTTACCAACATACATGGGATATTTGGAAATGAGCTCTGGATTACCCGAGCAGAGAACAACGGACTTGACCGCCAAAGCTACGCGGTGCATCTGAAATCAGGGAAATACCGAAGGCTAACCGAGGGAGATGGAGTTCACACCCTAGTTCCCAATTCGGCAGGTACAGCCTGGATTGATAAGTTATCCAATCCATTGTTAGCCAATCGGGTTGATTGGTGCAGCCCAAAAAGCAGAAAACGAATTTTAGATGCGCCCAACCCTTATCTTGAAAAAGGCATTGAACTGCCCAAGGTAGAGCAACTGACCTTGACCGCGGCAGATGGAAAAACGGCCGTAAATGCCAGAATAATTTATCCATCGAATTTCAAACCGGAACAACAATACCCCGTACTCATTTATGTGTATGGTGGGCCTCATGCTCAAATGATTACGCGCTCCTGGATGTGGGGCGCTCGGCTTTGGGACTTCTACATGGCTCAGGAAGGATATGTTGTTTTTACCCTAGACAACCGCGGCTCTGCCTATCGGGGCAAAGAATTTGAAGGAATTATTCACCGGCAGTTGGGTGAAGCCGAAGCCGCAGATCAACTTCAGGGCCTGAACTACCTTAAATCCTTGCCCTTTGTTGATAAAAAAAGAATTGGAGTCCATGGATGGAGTTTTGGAGGATTTATGACCACGAACTTGTTGACTCGAAATCCGGACGATTTTGCCGTTGGCGTTGCCGGAGGTCCGGTCATGGATTGGAGCTTGTACGAAGTAATGTATGGAGAACGGTATATGGATCGGCCCCAAGAGAATGAAGAAGGGTATAGGATAACCGATTTGACCCGCCGGGCAAAAAACCTAAAATCTCCCCTGTTGATTATTCATGGAGACCAAGACGATGTAGTTGTTCCTCAGCATTCTATGCGGTTCCTAAAGGCTTGTGTGGATGAATCCATTCCTGTGGATTTCTTTTTATATCCGAACCATGCCCATAATGTGGTGGGGAAAGACCGGGTTCATTTAATGGATAAAATTACCCGGTATTTAAATCAGCATCTGAAGCCCTAAGACGGTGCTTTATGGTTGGGGCAGCGCAGCCATAACCAGAGCCTCTGGAACTCCCAACTGCAGCCGAAGTGTTAGGTAGTCTACCCGATTTGAAACGGTTAAAAACGTGGGTTTACCATCCCTTTCGCGCAGCACCAGCCAAGTGCCTTTTCCTTGAGCCAGCACAAATTCATCCGAAAAGCTCAGGCTATCTACCGGGGTCAACAGCACCTTATCCATTAGGCCCAAGCTAAGAACCAGCTGATTTCCCTTTTCATTTTGTTTCAACTGAGCATGGGGAGTCAGTGTTTTAATGTTGGATTTTCCGTCAGAGGAGGCTTGATTTAGCAAGCCTATGGCCGAACCAATACCGGCATAGGCCACAAAAAAAATAGGAACCAAAGCCACCAGGAACATGCCCAGCAGAACGGGCGTCATAATTGAAAATTTCGGATTACTCATGCATCAATGGCCTGTTTTTTCCCTGAACACCTCTTCCAGGCTTTTGGTTTCTTTTTGAATTCCGTTTAAGGTCAGCCCTTGTTCCATAGCCCAACGCGAAATGGTCATGGCCATGCCTTTTTCAGTTTGAGTCAGAATGTGCCAGCGTTGTCCATCCAAGGCCTGAACCCGATCTACCCCGGGTATGTTGGAAAACATAGAGGCCGATAGCTCTTCTTCAAATTCAGCAAGCCACAGAATAGCATTTCCTGAGATTTTTCCAATGGATTGAATGGGGGCGTCTTCTACCAATCGGCCTTGGTCTAAAATCAGAACCCGTTGGCAAACCGCTTGAACTTCCTGAAGAATATGAGAAGAAAGAAGCACCGTCTTTTTACCGGCCAGATTTCGAATTAGGTTGCGGATTTCTACCAACTGATTGGGGTCGAAACCGCTGGTAGGTTCATCGAGGATGACCACCTCGGGCTCATGAATTAGAGCCGCAGCCAAGCCTACGCGCTGTTTGTATCCTTTCGACAAGGCTCCTGTGCGCTTATGCTGTTCACGACCAAGTCCGGTCATTTCAATCATTTGACTGGTTCTTTTGGACAGCGTTTCCCCGGAAAGTCCATGCATCCTGCCCACAAAACGCAGAAATTCTTTCACATACATATCGGGGTACAGCGGATTGGATTCGGGCATATATCCGACCCTTCGTTTTACCTCGAGGGGTTGAGATTGAATATTGAATCCGGATACCAAAGCCTGGCCTTGATCGGCAGGGATAAAACCGGTCAAGATTTTCATCATGGTGCTTTTACCCGCCCCGTTGGGGCCTAAAAAACCAACAATTTCACCGTGTTGAATGGAAAAACTCACCTGATCCAGAGCCTTTTGGCTGCCGTATGACTTGGTAATGGATTGAACTTGAATGGACATTGCTAAACTACTTCAAACAAAGGAACAAAAAGAAGATGAAGGGGGCACCATATATGGATTTAGAAATTAAGAAATGCTAAATCCCAGGGCCCTGCGTACCCGGCTCAGGGTTTCATGAAGAATCGGGCGGGTGCGTTCTGCGCCTGCAGCCAAAATGGATTCTATGTCTTCCGTATTTTCCATTAAAGCGTGGTACTTCATTCGAGCAGGACCGAAATGTTCCAACACAATTCCGAGCAGTTCATTTTTGGCATGGCCATAGCCGTAGCCTCCGGCCTGGAGTTTATTGCGCATTTCAAGCGCGGCTGAGGCTGGGGCAAGCAGCTTAAAAAGCTGATATACAATGCAGGATTCTGCGTCTTTGGGGTCTTCAAGCGGAGTAGAATCGGTCACCACCGACATCAGGACCTTTTTAAGATCCTTTTCCGGTAAAAAAACATCGATAAAATTGCCGTAGCTCTTGCTCATTTTCTGACCATCGGTTCCGGGAATCAACATCGTATCTTCGGCCACCCTTGCTTCGGGGACAACCAGAATATCTCCATACGTATGGTTGATGCTTGCGGCAATATCCCGGGTCATTTCCAAGTGCTGAAGCTGGTCTTTCCCAACGGGAACCAAATGGGCGTCATAGCCCAAAATATCGGCGGCCATCAGCACAGGATAGGTAAACAAGCCGGCATTTACATCGCTCAGTCGATTGGATTTATCTTTAAAGGAATGGGCATTGGCCAGCATCGGAAAAGGCGTAAAGCAATTCAGGTACCAGGTCAGCTCCGTAATTTCAGGAATGTCAGACTGGCAATACAGGCGGTTTTTTTCAACATCAAATCCGCAGGCAATCCAGGTGGCTGCAACCTGACGGACTTTATGTCTTCGCTCAGAACCGTCTTTCACGGTTGTTAGCGCATGAAGGTCAGCAATAAACGCGAAGGCCTCCATTTCGGGCGCCTGGCTCAATTGAATCATGGGGTCAATGGCGCCCAAAATATTTCCCAGGTGGGGTTGATTAGTACTTTGAATGCCGGTAAGAATGCGCTTCATAAACCAAAGTTTGCCTCAAAATTACCAATTCCCCCCTACCTTTGTGGTAAGATTAGCCTTTATGATAGAAATTGATGGCAAAGTAGTTTCGTTGGATGTGTTGGATCAGTACTTTTCCTGCGACCTTTCCAAGTGCAAGGGGGCCTGTTGTGTGGAAGGCGATGCGGGCGCCCCGGTGTTGGAATCCGAAAAAGAAATACTGCAAGCCATTTGGCCAAAGGTGAAACCGCATTTGCCAACGGATGGGGTTAAAGCTATTGAAGAGCAGGGCGTTTGGGTGGCCGACCCCAACGATGGAGAAGCCGTAACGCCTTTGGTGGAGGGCAAACATTGTGCTTACACCATCTTTGAAAAAGGCACCGCATGGTGCGGCATAGAAAAAGCCTGGCGGGCAGGAGAAATTGAATTCCAAAAACCCCTAAGTTGCCATTTGTATCCCATTCGCATTCAGCGGTATCCTGATTTTGAGGCAGTAAATTATGAGCGATGGCACATTTGCAAGCCGGCCTGTTCGTGTGGAGCAAAGCAAAAAACCGCGGTATACGAATTTTGCAAATCGGCCTTGGTTCGCGCCTATGGGGAAGAATGGTATAAAAAACTGAAAATGGCCGCAGATTGGCACGCCGAAAATCCGGATTAATATTAAGTTTCTAATTCGGAAATTTCATAAAAGATCGGGTATTTGACAGCGTCGGGGTGTAAATTGAAGGAAAGTTTAGGCGCTAAACCTTGATTGCAGAAGAAAAGTGAGGGAGGATGCCCATGTTCTTAGTCTTAACGAAAAAAATCTGAACTTCAAAACTTCTGAAGGCCTTTTTTAGCAAGGAATTTCACAATTCCTTGTTCATTTCGCCTGCATTCCTTTATGGCAAAGGCCTACAACCAATGTTAAGATTTGGAAGTCAAAAAACGAGCCAATTGATTGTTGAAAACATTGGGAAATTGTGAATAATTGGATGGGGTATTTAGTTGCTCAAGATTGTTTTTTATTGAAAATTTGTTGTGGTCTTAAGGTCAGAGGGGAAGGAAAATTTAGAGTAGCGCAGAAAGCTGACTGCAAAGCCATTAAACTAAATATTGCATGAGTATGTCGGATTTATCACAAAAAGAAGCCCTATTGTCGCCCGTTGAGGAGGCCTTGAAGTCTAAATTGGTTATTGATGAGCCCATCTTAGAAGAGAACCCCGATCGGTTTGTACTATTTCCCATTGAGCACAATGACATTTGGCAATTGTATAAAAAACAACAGTCTTTGTTCTGGCGTGCAGAAGAGGTGGATTTGGCTCAAGATAAGAGTGATTGGAGTAAAATGACGGCGGATGAAAAGCATTTTTTGAAGTATGTGTTGGCTTTTTTCGCGGCTTCAGATGGCATTGTGAATGAGAATTTGGCTGAAAATTTCGTGCGCGAGGTACAGTACACCGAAGCCAAGATGTTTTATGGATTTCAAATCATGATGGAGAACATTCATTCTGAGATGTATTCTTTGTTGATTGATACCTATGTGACCGATCCGGCCGAGAAGAAATCCCTGTTCCGCGCCATTGAAACCATGCCTTGCATCCAAAAGAAAGCCGAGTGGGCTTTACGTTGGATTGAATCGCCCAAGTTTACCGAACGGTTAGTTGCCTTTGCCGCCGTTGAAGGCATTTTCTTTTCCGGAAGCTTTTGCGCCATTTTTTGGTTGAAGCAAAAAGGATTGATGCCCGGTCTGGCCACCAGCAATGAATTTATCAGTCGAGACGAAGGTCTGCACTGCGAGTTTGCCTGCCACCTGTACACCAAGCACATCGTTAACAAATTGCCCGAAGAACGCATCCATGAAATCATTGCGGATGCGGTTGAAATTGAGAAGGAGTTTATTACCGAGAGCCTTCCCGTCCGGTTGATTGGGATGAATGCAGAACTGATGAAGCAGTACATTGAATTTGTGGCCGATCACTGGTTGAGTGTGTTGGGCTGCTCTAAATTGTACAATTCCAGCAACCCCTTCAGCTTTATGGACTTCATTTCGCTGCAAGGGAAAACGAATTTCTTTGAGAAACGGGTAAGCGAATACAAAAAAGCAGATGTATCTACCGGCTTCAGCCTGGACGAAGATTTTTAAGACCATTCACGCCCATTTGCCCCCTTTAATCGTATTTAATTGAATGCCTCTATGGAAGCTATGAAAGAAATGTTCGTAATCAAACGCGATGGACGCCGCGAGAGTGTGAAGTTCGATAAGATTACGGCCAGAATCATCAAATTGTGCTATGGATTGAACCCCACCTATGTAGACCCAATCAAGGTAGCCATGAAGGTCATCAATGGAATGTACACGGGGATTACCACTTCCGATTTGGACAATCTGGCATCTCAAGAGGCCGCAGCGATGTCGGTGGTGCATCCAGACTACGCTCTTCTTGCCAGCCGAATTGCTGTATCTAATTTGCATAAAGACACCGAAAAGTCGTTTTCCAAAAGCATTGATGCCTTATACCAATATATAGATCCGGTTACCGGAGAACCCGCTTCGTTGATTGCCCAAGACGTTTGGGAAATCATCCAAAAAAATGCAGAGTTGCTTGACTCTACCTTAATTTATGACCGGGATTATCATTTCGATTATTTTGGGTTTAAGACGCTGGAAAAATCCTATTTGCTTCGACTAAAGGGAAAAGTGGCCGAACGTCCGCAGCACATGTACATGCGGGTAGCCATAGGTATTCACAAGGAAGATTTGCAATCGGCCATTGAAACCTACCATTTATTGAGCGAAGGCTGGTTTACCCATGCCACTCCTACCCTGTTTAATTCAGGTACACCCAAACCACAAATGTCCAGCTGTTTTCTGCTGCAAATGAAAGACGACAGCATTGATGGAATCTACGATACCTTAAAGCAAACCGCCAAAATATCTCAGTCGGCCGGAGGCATTGGTTTGGCGGTGCATAAAATCAGAGCGAAGGGCTCTTACATCAAAGGCACCAACGGTACCTCCAATGGAATTGTACCCATGCTTCGGGTGTTCAACGATACTGCCCGCTATGTAGATCAGGGCGGAGGCAAACGCAAGGGTTCTTTTGCCATTTACATTGAGCCTTGGCACGATGACATCATGGATTTCTTGGAATTAAAGAAAAATACTGGGCAAGAGGAGCTTCGCACCCGAGATTTATTCTTGGCCTTGTGGATTCCAGACTTATTCATGAAGCAAGTGAAAGAGGACGGAGATTGGTATTTGTTCTGTCCAAATGAAGCTCCAGGCCTCAATGAGACACACAGCGAAGAATTCGAATCGAAGTACCATGCCTATGTCAAAGAGGGCAAATACCGGCGCAAGATTAAAGCCCGTGCACTGTGGACCCGCATCATTGAGTCGCAAGTAGAAACGGGTACGCCCTACATGCTGTACAAGGATGCCGCCAACAGCAAAAGCAATCAGAAAAACCTGGGCACCATTCAATCATCGAACCTGTGTACGGAAATTATAGAATACACGGCCCCCGATGAAGTTGCCGTTTGCAACCTGGCATCCATTGCCCTGCCTAAGTTTGTAAAAGAGGACAAAAGCTTTGACCATGAACGGCTTTTTCAAATCACCTATACGGCTACCCGGAACTTAAACCGAATCATTGACCGGAATTACTACCCGGTAAAGGAAGCCCGCAATTCAAACATGCGGCACCGTCCCATTGGTTTGGGTATTCAGGGGTTGGCTGACACCTTCGTCATGATGCGTGTGGCTTTTGATTCCGATGAAGCCAAGCAATTAAACCGAGAGATTTTTGAAACCATTTATTATGCGGCCTTAACTTGCTCGAAAGACATTGCCAAAGTGGAAGGCCCATACGAAACCTTCCAGGGCTCGCCCGCAAGTCAGGGCATTTTGCAGTACGATATGTGGGGTGTTCAACCAAGCCAGCGCTGGGAATGGGATGTTCTAAAGGAAGAAATCAAAGAGCATGGTCTTCGGAATTCATTGCTGCTAGCCCCAATGCCAACCGCATCTACCGCCCAAATTTTGGGCAACAACGAGTGCTTTGAGCCCTTTACCAGCAACATGTACATGCGCCGGGTATTGTCTGGAGAATTCCCGATTGTCAATAAGCACCTGCTGCGCGATTTGGTTCAACTGGGATTGTGGAACAACGACATGAAAAACAAAATCATGCTGCACAACGGCTCCATTCAAAACATTGATGAAATTCCAGATAACATCAAGGCCTTGTACAAAACAGTGTGGGAGATTAAACAGAAAGACATCATCGACATGGCCGCCGACCGGGGCGCCTTTATTGACCAGAGTCAATCTTTAAACATCTTTATGGAAAGTCCCACCTATGCTAAAATGACATCCTTGCATTTTTATGCCTGGGAGAAAGGACTAAAGACCGGCATGTATTACCTGCGTTCTAAGGCTGGAGCCGATGCTGTTCAGTTTACGGTGGACAAATCTGTAGCGGCTGTTCCAACCCAACAGGCTGAAGAAGTGGCGAACAATGACATTTCGGAAGAAATGAATCCGGAAGTGGTAAGTCAATTGACCTGCTCTTTGGACAACCCAGAAGGGTGCGAAGCCTGCGGATCGTAACATCACCAAAATCTTAGTGAACTTTGCGGCTCCCGTTGCGGTCTTTGTGGTAAAAATTGGCCGGTATGCTTTGGCGTTTTTTTTACCACCAAGGGCGCGAAGTCGGCGCAAAGCACACAGAGGGAATGCAGTTGTAGCAAAGGAGTGCAGGAGTTTGGAGCTCCTTTGCCCACATTGCATTTCCCTTTGCTTACTTTTTGGTAAAAATTGGCCGGTATGGCTTGGGTTGTACTAAAGGCGAGAAGCCCGCAGATCGTATCGTTTCCTACCTTCAACTCCGTCTTTCTCTTATCCAATTAAGGGCGCCTGGCCGAGCATGGAATGATTTTTGTACCTTCACAGAGTATGAAAAACGTGTTTTTGCTTTGGCTTTTTTGTTGTATTTCAGGCTGGGCTTTCGGTCAGTCGGATTCATCGAATGCTTCTCTTAGCAACCAAAACATCCAATTTGCCCCTGGATTGGAAGGGCAGATTAGTTCCTTTAAAGAAGAACAGCGCAATCAATTTTACAAAGGATACAGCGTACAAATTCTGAGCGCCAGTGGTCCTACTGCCCTACAGGATTTAGCAGGCATGAAGCAATCCTTCCTTCGGCTGCACCCCAATGTTCCGGTCAACGAAATTTGGGAGGCTCCCAATTGGAAACTTCGGGTTGGAGAATTCAAGAGCAAATTCAATGCGGCAGTGTACCGGCAATATTTGCTATCGGATTTCCCCAGGGCCTATGTCGTTGAAGGTGAAATTCGGAAGCGGTCAAAGCGATGAGCTCTACCAAAAGCGTTGCCCTTTATTTCGGCACATTTAATCCCGTTCACATTGGGCATATGGCTATGGCCAACTATATCGTTAGTCAGGGGCCGGTTCAATCCCTTTGGTTTGTGGTAACTCCACAAAATCCGCTGAAAGCCTCCAGCGGATTGTTGCC
>JAQCBQ010000053.1 GCA_027621385.1 Bacteroidota bacterium
GCAAAAGAGCTCGGGATCGGTGCCCTCTGAATTTTTAAAAGAAAGTAAAAAATAATATGTTTTGGTTACCTACACCGGCCTCTTGCCTAGCTCGGGCCGGTGTAGTATTTTTAAGCCGATGAAGGTTCACCTAATAACATCTTCACTGGATGGAGAGGTCGTAAAGTCCGACCTGTTCGATAATGTGCTTTCCTTTTTGCAGCAATCCTCGGGGCCAATCCAATTTATCCCCGCATGGCAGGCTCATCCCCATTTATTAGATATTCCATCATTTTCCATTCAAAGACCGGTAGAAATCAAGGCCAGCTTTAAGATAGAAAAGGAAGTTGCGCGACCTACGAAAACAAATTTTTTCACCCGTTCCATCGCACATGTGAAGGATTTTTTAGAACAAAAAGGGGAGGTCAATGATACCAAGGAGGAATTACCCAAAGCCCCGCCGGCTGAAGAACGGTTTTCGCCCTGGGTTTATTTTTTCGAAATCTGTGCCATGTACCGGATGAGGAATGAAATTCCTGATGAAGACCATGTTTTTTTGCTGACCGCCTTGGCCAACGATAAAAATTGGTTTGGTTCCATAGGGCCTAGTGGGCGAGACTATTTTGTGCATACAGCCAATTGGGAGTATTTTTTAAAAGATACCGACCCCCGCTTTCCCATTGCATATGAAGTGGTGGTGTGGTTGCTGAGGCATCAAATGTTTAGCAGTCGTGTGGAGATGATGAATGGAATTCATGCTACACCCCGTGGATGCGCCAATGACTTCTGCAAGGACAAACAGCAAATTCAATTGAAAATGCGGACAGGAGATGTGTGCAGCACCTGTTTAAACATTCTTCAGGTAAAAGGCGGAGAGCCCTTGATCATTGCTCAAATTTTGGATGTGTTTGAACGGGTTCGATTGAATGTGTTGTTTCGGGAGCGGGCTGCCATTTTAAGGCGGCCCAGCAGATTGGAAGTGCGGGGATTTACACGAAGGCTGTTCTTCACCGATTTGGGGAATTTAGAGGTAAGTCTCAATCCCAAGGAAAAAACCATTTTTTTGTTCTTCTTAAATCATCCGGAAGGGGTGCTGCTCAGCCACATGGTGGACCACCGTTCTGAATTGGAACAGCTGTACAGTATTTTATCCCCCACATACGTCGCCGGACAACGGATTTCCGAGGCCATTGATTTACTGGTGAATCCAACCGAAGGAAATCTTCAGCAGGTGTTGTCTCGGATTAAACGAAAACTAGAATCAAATTTGGGTGTCGAGTTGGCTAAGCATTATTTGATTTCGGGGCCGCACGGGGAACCCAAGCGAATAGCCATTGATCGGGAATTCGTGACCTACAATATATGATTTAATCCGCTGTTTTTGAGGGTTTTGTGTTAAAAAATGACGGTTAGGCCTTGGTGTTTTTTTTACCGCAAAGGGCACGATGTAGGCGCAAAGGGCACAGAGGGAATGTAGTTTTTGCTAGGATGTTCAGGAGTTTGGAGGCTCCTTTGCGAACCTTTGCGGCTCCCTTTGAGGCCTTTGTGTTAAAAAATGGCGGTTAGGCCTTGGTTCCTGACTTTTCCACCTTGTTCGTTATCAATGGACTGTGTTTCCTGTCCTGGGGCATTTTTTCTACCACACCGCAACAGTCAGGAAAAATACCGGCATTTATAGGCTGTTCTTATTTCCATGCCAAAGTCCAATTCCTTCAACAGCGAAGGCCGTTGAGTTGTATCTTTAGCCCATGTTTTCATTGCCTATACCGCTGTTCATTCTGGGCTTGTTCGCATGGATTTGGAACTATTCCTTGCCGGGTTTTTCGGGTCGAAAAAAATACATTCTGTTGTCAGTATTGGCCCTGCGAATCGCAGTAGGCATGGGTATGGTTTGGCTTTATACGTTTTATTATACCGACCGACAAAAGGCCGATGTACATCGCTATTATACCGATGCCGTTCACATGGCCGATGTGCACGATGAATCGCCCAAGGAGTTCTGGTTGAATTGGATGGGCCTGTCCAAGGACTTTGAATACGAAGGCCGCCACTTTGACCGCATGCTGAATTGGGTACATCCCTACGGGAACCGCATGTACAACGACAACCGTTCCATCATCCGAACCCATGCCCTGCTGGCCTTGACCGGGGCAAAAAGCCTGTGGGAGCATAGCCTCATGTTCGCAGCATTCGCCTGGCTTGGTTCTTACCTCATATCCATCAGTCTGGCTCGCCTTTGGAGCCTTCCAGCTACGGGCATGATGCTCCTTTTGAATGCAATTCCATCGGTATTGTTGTGGAGTTCAGCCCCTTTGAAGGAATCCCTAGTTCTACTTCAAATGGGGGTCCTGTTCTGGGCATGGTTTATATTTCGGTCTAAATTCTTTGGGCAAATGCTGGGCCTGATTGCCCTGATTCTTTTGTATTACACCAAATCATATATGGCCATTTTAATGGCCGGCTTTGGTTTAATGTATGCCTTTTCTCGCTTTGTCCAAGCCCAAAGGCCGAGCAATGGACTGCGCAAATTCAAGCTGGAATTTTGGCTCCCCATGGGATTGATTTTGTTTTACGTGGCCTTGAGTAGTCTAATGAACTGGAACCCGGTACTGGATATGCTTAGTTTTAAATTGCAGAATTTTTTGAATTTGGCTGAAGCCGAGCAAGCCGGAAGCCGCATCTTTTTACCGGCCTTCGAACCCAACTGGATTTCGTTTCTCTCTACCTTGAAATGGGGCCTCTTAAATACCATCCTTCGGCCCCTTCCGGGCGATTTTAATGGCGTATTTGTTTGGATTATGCTGCCCGAATCTGTGGCCATGCTGCTGCTTATTGTCGGCCTTACCCGGCCTGATTTTCGAGCTCATCAGCCTTGGTTTTGGGCCAGCATCTGGTTTGCAGTGGGATTGCTTTGCTTAATCGGAGTCACAACTCCGGTTTTGGGCAGTTTATTCAGGTACCGAATGCCGCTCTGGCTGCCCATGCTGCCCTACGTTTGGATGGGCGGGCAGGCCCTACTTCAAAAATTAGGTTGGATTCAGAAATAGGTTTGATTTTTGGGGATTGGGGCGGCTGCGGGCTTTCACGGGTAGGCCGCGTTGGCAGGTGGCTGGAGCAGCGGGTTTACGGTGGCTCCCAAGGTCGCCTCCACACCTCGCGCTCCAGGCACCTGCCCACTGGCGGGCTACCCCGTTCAATCCCTGCCGCAGGCCAACTTTAGGCCAGCTGCCATTTTTGCTTACCTAAAGGCCTCTATTATTTGCTTTCCATCAACGGAACAAGTGCAAAAAGCCCTGTTCTTGGGTGACGTTGTCATCCAACAAAATAACATAGTAATAGACACCATCGGAAGCCGGAACTCCGGAATGATCAACCACCCCATCCCAACAGGTGGTATTGCCGTTGCTCTGGAAAATTCGAGTACCCCATCGGTTGTAAATCCACAGGGTGAAGCAAAATTCGTTTTCCAGGCCTACGGGGCAAAACAATTCGTTCAATCCATCGCCATTGGGGGTAAATACGTTGGGCATAACAAATTTTAAATACTCAGCCATGCTTCCCCCGTCAAAATTTAAATTCAAGGTGTCGCGGCAAGGCCCATTCCAAACAATTTGGCTGAGAATGGCGGTAGAATCATAGGGGATTTGGGCTATGGTTTGACCGGGAGCCAGGGGTTGGCCATTGACCAGCCAAAGAGTTGAGTCCGCATTTTGAGACAAGTCATTCAAGGCCAATTTCATACCTAAGCATCCGCCCGATGCCTGCCAATCAAATCCCGCAATTGGGAATTCGGTGTGAACATCAATGCTTACCGTATCTGTACGTTCACACACCCCAGGCTGCCCCGGATAAAAGGTGTTTAGCACATAAATGGTGCTTGACAAGGGGCTGGCTATGGGGTTGGGTATGTTGGGGTTGGACAATCCCGTTGCAGGAGTCCACAGATACCCAAGCCCTATTGTATCATTAAAGCCAAGGGCTACACTTTCTCCTTGACAGATGAGTTTATCTGTTCCGGCAAAGGTGCTGGGATCCAAAACCAAAATGGGCTGATTAAAGGTGTCGGTGCAGAAGCCATCTGAAGCCACCAAACTATACAAGGTACTTTGTGAAGGATAGGCTTCAGGAAAGGGAATGCTTGAATTGGATAAGCCGGTGGCAGGAATCCAATTGAAGCTAATTTTTCCTGTGGTGTCGGCTTGATTCAGCTGAATGGTGTCTCCCGGGCATAAAGCTAGGGTAGGTAAGTCAATTGAACCATTGATTCGGTATTCAATGCTGTACTGAACAGAATCTGTGCATGCGCCCAAGCTGTACACCAATTTGTAGGTGGTATCGCTCAGGGGTGTTGCTAAGGTAAACCGAGTGGAGTCGCTTTGCAGTCCGATGCTGGGCGACCAGCTAAAGCGAGCAAATTCTGAAATGGAAGAATCACCCAAAAGAACCGATTGGCCCGGGCAAATAAAAATAGAAGAATCGGTAAGTGTGGGTAGGGTTTCTACAACCATAGGAACAAACAGCGTATCAGCACAGGTTCCATTGTTCAATATCAGCCTGTAAGTAACAGCAGAGGTTGGGGAAGCCAAAGGAAATGAACTATTGGGGTCAGAAAGGCCAAGGCTGGGCGACCAGGTATAGGTTACAGTCGGGTCGCCGTTTGGAGTTAGGCCAATGTATTTGGATTCTCCCAGGCATAAAACTGAAGTGTCGGCTACCTCTGAAGAATTGTCCAATAGAACCACCTTCTTCTTAATGGAATCGATGGGGTTGCAATTGCTGCCCGAGTTGTCAAAGGCATAAAGGGTGACCTCATAGACACCCGACTGAGCATAGGTATGTGCAGGATTGGTTAGGGTAGAGGTGCTGCCATCGCCAAAATCCCACAGGTAATTTGTAGCTCCGGCCGAGTTGTTCTGAAAAAACATTGGAGCCGGAAGGCAAACCGATGAGGGTACATTGAAATCAGCAATCGTAGTTGGAAAATCAAATGAGAACTTAAAAACGCCGTTGTTGCAATTGGGGGAGCTGTTGATGGTAGAGTGGGCTCCAACTGTAGTTGGGAAATCGGAATTTCCTCCACAGCCTGCGCATACGCTTTGGTACATCATGCCCTTTCGATCAAATCGACTGGTACCACCATCTACGTGTTCTGCACTGATGGAGCCACCATAAAAGGATCCATAGATTAATTGGTTGGCATTGTCGTCAATCACCATTAAATAATAATCTGAACCGGTTGTGAACTGCTGAAAAGCTGTACCGGGCGTGATGGGCATTCCTGCGGTGGTGGACCCGGTGTAAAATCCGGAATTTACAACACCTCCCCAACCCGAAAGGTAAATCTTACTGCATACATCAACTAGAAATGCGGAAGGTGAAATGTCCGGATTGCCGTCTCCAGTACCAAATGCGGTGGACCAAATTAAGGAGGAAAAATCTGGGGCATATTTTCGAATGTATTGCCCGCCCGAGGGGATGTTGAAAATCGCATTCGTAATATAATATGTGCCTGGGGTATTTGTTTGACCTAGAACATACACATTTTCTGAAGCATCCAATTGGATGAAATAATTTTGATCGTAGTTGGGTGATCCTACGTACATGCTGTTCAGTAGGGTATTGCCATTGGCGGAAAACCGGGCTGCAAATCCATCGCTGATTCCTCCGTTGTAGGTATTAAAAGGTGAATTTGCTGTAGGGAAATTGGTTGAGTTTGTTCCACCGGTAACCAATAAATCGTCGTTGTCGTATAAATCAAGGGAGTAGATGGCATCGTTGTTTGAACCACCTAGGTAAGAACCCCATATCATAGAGGTGAGGCCATTGTCCATTTTAAACACCACCCCATCTTGTCCGCCTCCGCCATAGGTTGGTTGAACCGTATTGGGCGTGATTGGAAAATCAGAGGAGGCTGTAACTGTAGCCACATAAATGTTGTTCAGGTTATCAATAATGATTTCTCCCCGCACCTCATCGGCATAATTGAATCGAAGGGGGGCTCCTTGGTTGAGTCCGTCGTTTCCTGATCCCCCCACAAAGGTTGAAGCTTGCAATGCTGTTCCATTGGCTGAGATTCGACTGATAAAAATATCTGAACCTGAGTTGTAATTGATGTTCATCGAGGTGGTGGTCCCATTGGCACCTCCATTAAAACTGACATCGAAGGCATTTTGAGTGGTTGGGAAGTCGGCCGACCCTGTTGTGCCATACACGAACAACTCATCGAAATTATTGACCACCAAGCTGTGCGGCAATTCACTTCCGCTTCCGCCTAAGTAAGTTGACCAAACCATGAAACTGCCTGTAGTATCGTATTTGGAAAGGGTAACGTCAGATGGAAAAACGGAACCATGTCCTCCATTCCAAACCGTTTGAAAGGCTCCGGTCGTGGTGGGATATCCAATGCCATTGGCTACTCCTCCTGAGTATAAAAACCCATCTGAATCATAGGTTGCGGTATAGCCCCAATTGTCGGTGGTAGATCCTGAAAATGACCCAAATACCAAGAAGGGATCTACAATCAGGGTTCGGCTTTTATCGTAGCTTCCGAGTTCAAACCCAAGCCGTTTCCCGCTCAATGTAAACCGGCAAGCTATAAAGTTTGTATCTCCTTTTTCATTAAGTTGGTAGGCAATGGGAGATTCTTCCGTAACGGTTCCCAATGTAGTCTCAATGTTCAATCGGCCTTCCTCCAGGTAAACAGATTCAGCTCCTTCAAATTCCAATTGAATGTGCTTAGGGTTTGCACCGGGGTCAACTACAAATTCATATTTCATTGCAGCCTTGAAGGAAAAAAAGCGGCAGGCTATACCTTCCCACACATCTTGGGCAGAAATTGTGCCTTGCGCATGTACACCCGACACCCATGAACCGGGGTCGTTTCCTAAAAAGTAACTGAATCTTGTTTTTCCCGGATTTGATCCTTGCCAATGCATAGGTCCAAACCCATTCTTCACTTTTACTTGAACGGCATGGGAGGCGATGAGGATTTCTTCCGGTTGACCTTTAGTATGGGCCGCATGCAAGGGTTCTAGGTCTGCCCAGTGGAATGTCCAACCATGGGGCTCAAAGAACACCGTTCCAGAGGGGATGCTGGATTTAAATTGAAACGGACCTTTCCATTGGCCTTTGTTCTCCATAAATCCAGTTTGGGCCAATAGTAGTCCTTGTAGAGAAAAAACGGAAATGATAAGAAAAAGGAATCTAGAGTTGCGCATACGATAGATCGATAGGTAAAGGTACAGATATTGAACTGGAATGGCAATTGGATGAATTTTCTTGAAAATCAAACATCTAGCCGCATGTAAACTTCTATTCGGGTTCTTCATTTGGATATGTTGAGGGGGGGTATTACATTTGCTGCCCTGTTCTACAGGATTTCGGGGTGTAGCTCAGCCCGGTTAGAGTACACGTCTGGGGGGCGTGTGGTCGGAGGTTCGAATCCTCTCACCCCGACAAGCGGCCAATTGGCCGCTTTTTTTTTTGATTTTTTTTCGGGTCTATTGTTTGCGAAATAAGGGGATAAAATCCCCCGTTTTGTTTTTTAGGAAGTTAATAAAAAAATGAGGTTTAGCCATTAAAAATCAACATGGTTTTATAGCTTTTGAACTCTAGATAACTATTATAAAAATTTAGTTGTTTTTATTGTTTATGTATTGTGTTTGTTCGGGTTTTAACATCTGATTGTTGAAATTTTTTTGTGTTAAAATTATTTAATAATCTTGACCTTAAATTTAGAGTGTGAACTGTAAAACCGCCTTAAATTAATCTAATACACATCTATGAAAAAGAAACGTTTACTCGATGTGAAGAGCAGCCTTCTGAAATTTGGAATGGTTTCTTCATTGCTAGCCCTTTTCCAAGTTGGATTTGGGCAGTGTCCAACCCCTACAGCACTGAGCTCGGCAGCAACCTGCGGGCAAAGCGCCACATTGACGGCCTCCGGCTCTACCGGACTTTACCGTTGGTATAATCAGCCTAGCGGTGGGTCTGTTTTGGGGACCGGAGCGACCTATACTACTCCAGCGATGTATACGCAGGGTACGTATTATGTTGAGGCGGTGAACAGCTACAACAATCCCAACTGTGTTAGCCCCCGGGCTGCGCTGCTGGTCGGTGTTAATCCTCTGGCTATGCCAGCAGTGACTGGCGATACTACCACTTGTGGGGGTTCTGCTACCTTGTCGGCATCGGGTTCTACCGGATTGTTCCGTTGGTTTGCCGGCCCGGTTGGTGGAGCCGTATTGGCTACTGGAGCAAACTATACTCCATCCAGCACATTGCAATCAACTACCTATTATGTTGAAGCAACAAACAACTTAAATCCGTTCGCTTCGGTAACCTTCAATTACACTGGAGGTCAGCAAAGTTGGACCGTTCCTGCAGGTGTATTTTCCATCACTGTGGATATGGAGGGAGCCGAAGGTAGCCGCAATACGAACTACAACAATAGGGGAGGTTTTGGTGGTAAAGCCGTAGCTACGGTAGCGGTAACGCCCGGCCAAACCATTTACATTTATGTGGGAGGATGGCCCGGCAATTCTCAGTCGAGTGGAGGATATAACGGAGGAGGAAATCAATTCTACAGCACTTCATATGCATGTTCTGGTGGTGGTGCTACCGACATTCGGATTGGAGGAACAGGCACCAACAACCGTGTATTGGTGGCTGGCGGCGGCGGTGGCGGCGGCTGGAATTGCGGCACAGATGGTTCTCGTGGCGGTGACGGTGGTGGTACTACCGGTGAAGACGGATTCTATTGCAGCAGCACTGGAAATACAAGCTACACAGGTCGTGGTGGTTCTCCAACTGCCGGAGGCGCAGCGGGTGGAAACTGGTGTTGCCCACAAGCAGGATCAGCTGGGCAAGGCGGTAACGGTGATTACAGAGGCGGCGGCGGCGGCGGCGGCTATTATGGCGGTGGCGGTTCAAGCTACGGTGGCGGCGGCGGCGGTTCAAATTATGCCGATCCCAACCTGAGTACCAATATAGCCCACACCCGTGGAACCCGTCAAGGTCATGGCCGGGTTACATTCAACTATACTACTCCTTTTTGTACCAGCGCACGTGTGCCTGTACAATTAACGGTTACTCCTCTGGCTACTCCAACAGCCAACCCAATCAATACCACTTGCGGCAGCAACATTACAGCTTCTGCATCCGGTTCTACCGGCTGGTACCATTGGTTTGCTGCCCCAACAGGCGGTTCTCCTTTGTCAACGCAGTCCAACTATGCAATGACTTTTGTAACCCAAACCGATACCCTTTGGGTTGAGGCGGTTTCAGATCCGAACCCTTCTGGTTCTCAAACCTTCAATTACACCGGAGGTCAACAAACATGGACTGTTCCGGCTGGTGTATTTTCTCTTTCATTTGATGTTCGTGGTGCTCAAGGTGGTACCAACTCATGGAACGACGGTGGAAAGGGTGGAAAGGTGACCGGTACACTTGCCGTTACTCCAGGTCAAACCCTGTTTATTTATGTGGGCAATCAGCCAGGATCTGGTGGATGCTGTACAGGAATTTGGGGCCCTGGTGGATGGAACGGCGGAGGCCAAGGTTATGCCTATTACAATGGACAAGAAGCCCGTGGTGGTGGAGGTGCCTCTGATATCCGTATCGGTGGAAATACCTTAAACAACCGGGTTGTGGTTGCCGGTGGTGGTGGCGGAGCCGGTGGTCAATATTGCAACGGCAACCAAGATAAAGGTGGTGCCGGTGGTGGTTCAGGAACAGCCGGAAACGGATTGGCCTGCAACGGTTTTAATAACTGTTATTGCGGAGCCGGCGGCTCTCAAGCTGCTGGTGGTCAAGGAGCCACTTGTTATGGTGCACCCTCCGGGCAATTCGGTCAAGGTGGTAGCGCTTGGGGCGGTTGCTGTGGGTATCCCGGCGGCGGCGGCGGCGGCGGCTGGTATGGCGGCGGCGGCGGCGCATATTATGGCGGCGGCGGCGGCGGTTCCAGCTATGTGAACCCTAGCCTAACCAGCAATGTTACGCACAACCAAGGCGACCAAAATGGAAACGGTCAAGTTACCGTTAGTTATGTTAAATCTTATTGCTCAAGTACCCGAGTGCCCGTTGTTATTAATGTGTCTCCTCTAGCAGCACCTGTTACGCAAGGCGATTCTGTAACCTGCGGTACTCCCGTTACGCTAACGGCAACAAGCAACAATTCCGTATCATGGTTTGATGCTCCTACCGGAGGTAATTTGATTGCCATTGGCCCCAGCATTTCATTGCCTCCTATTTTAGGCTCTGATACCTTGTTTGCCGGTTCTCAGTTGACCAGCAATTTAAGCGGCTCTCAAACCTTTAGCTTTACCGGCTCTCCTCAATCCTATACGGTTCCTGCCAATGTGACTTCTCTTACTGTTGACGTTCAAGGTGCTCAGGGCGGCGGATCGCTTCCTAGCCCAGGGTCCAATCCAGGT
Organism: Bacteroidota bacterium; assembly: GCA_027621385.1. Classification (GTDB taxonomy): domain Bacteria; phylum Bacteroidota; class Bacteroidia; order CAIKAF01; family CAIKAF01; genus CAIKAF01. The sequence continues at coordinate 10,413 of JAQCBQ010000053.1, forward strand.
GGATTGGGTGGCCGTGTTCAAACGACCTTAAGTGTTACTCCCGGTGAAGTGTTGTCTGTTTATGTAGGTGGAACCTCCAGCAGCAATACCGGAGGATGGAATGGTGGTGGAAATGGAACATCGAACGGTGCCGGTGGCGGTGGTGCTTCTGATATTCGAAGCGGTGGAGTTGGCCTTGCAAACCGCGTAGTGACTGCCGGTGGCGGTGGCGGCGGCGGCTGGAACTGCGGATCAGGTATGAATGGAGGACACGGAGGTGGCTCTGGTGCAGCTGAAAATGGCTATAATTGCGGTAGCAACGACTACAATGGTACCTGTGTAGTTGGCGGAGGAGCTTCTCCTACCGCTGCTGGTGGAGGAGCTACTTGTGGATGTTCAAATGCCGGTGTTTTAGGAATTGGTGGACAAGGCGGTACCTGCGGTCAATCTGGCGGCGGTGGCGGTGGCGGCCAATTTGGCGGCGGCGGTGGTTACTATGGCGGCGGCGGCGGCGGTTCTAGCTTTGCCAATGCAACGCGTACGGCAAACACAACTCATACTCAAGGATTCCGCTCAGGAAATGGGCAGATTGTTATTTCCTACAACGTGACCTTGGTCTGCGCCAGCCCACGGGTTCCTGCTGTTATTTGGTTGGATTCTCTGCCTGCTCCTGTAGCTAGTGGCGACACCGCCTTCTGCGGAAGTGGTTCGGCAAACTTGTCGGTAACTGGTCCTAATGGTAATTACGTTTGGTATGATAACTGGGGTGGTAATTTGATGAACATTGGTCAAAACTGGACTACACCTTCATTGACTCAAACCATCAACTACCACGTAAATTATACGGTAAACGGTTGTCCTTCTAAATTTGATACGGCATTGGTGCAGGTAACACCTATTCCAGTTGCTATGTTGTCAGATCCCGGTGTAGTTTGCGCCGGAAATGGCTTGGTTGACTTAGGGTTTGATCCTCCCTTGCTTCAAGGTACGATGACCTTTACCAATTGTGGAGCAACAGGTCAATTTGGACCAGATCAGGCTGCAGCCAATACGGCCTATGGTCCTGGAATGGTTACGGTGAATCAAGGCATTCAAAGTTGGGTTGTTCCATATACATCAACCTACAGAATTGTTGCGGCTGGTGCTCAAGGTGGAACTGGCGCAGGTCTTTCTGGTGGTAATGGTGCTACAATGGAGGGTGATTTCTTCCTAACCGCAGGAACAACCTTGAAAATTTTGGTTGGCCAACAACCCGATGCCCGAAACTGCGGTGGAGCAAACTGCGCCGGTGCAGGTGGTGGTGGTACTTTTGTTGTTACTGCCAACAATACGCCTTTGATTGTTGCCGGTGGTGGTGGCGGTGCCGGGTCTTCTCAAGCCGGTCTTCCTGGTGATGCTGGCCTAGATGGTACTTCTTCTGGAGGTAGCAGCGGCTTTGGCGGAATCAATGGCGGTGGTGGCGGTGGCGCCCTTTCAGGAGCTGCAGGTACGCAAAACACCCCCGGTGGTGTAGGAAACTCATGTTCGTATGGTTCAGGCGGTGGTGGTTTTTACACAGCCGGTGGACGCAATTGCAACGGAGGTTCTCCTTACCTTGAGGGACAAAGTTTCTTGTCTGGCGGTGCAGGTGGAAATCCTGACTTGAACTACCAAGGCCCTGCCGGCGGATTCGGTGGCGGAGCCGGCGTTGGTCACCGTGCCGCAGGCGGCGGTGGCTGGTCCGGTGGTGCTGGCGATGGCCAAAGCAACGGCGGCGGTGGAGGTGGTTCCTTCAACGGAGGAACAAACCAAGTGAATGCTACAGGTGCCAACTCAGGTATGGGCTATGTAACTGTTTTCTACAGCATTCCTCAGCCCTCTGATACAAATGGTGTTTGGAGTGGGGTGACCATTACTGACTCTGTTCAAGGTTTATTTAACCCTCAACTGGGTGTTCTAGGAAACAATACTGTTGTGTACACGGTTACCAATAACGGCTGTACCTTCCAAGATTCTTTGATTATTAATGTGGTTCAAGGACCCGATGCCTCTATCACTACCGCATCAACTCAGTTGTGCGATTACGACAACAGCATCAGCTTGGCCGCCTTGAACAGCGGAGGTAACTGGTCCGGCAACGGGGTAAGCATTGTTGGTAACAACGTTAGCTTTAACCCAAGTTCCGTATCTGCTGGAACTTACCAGGCTTACCACAGCATTCTAGATACTATTTCTGGTTGCTTGAGCACCGATAGCGTTCAAATTGTGGTGAATCCTACTCCAAATGCCAGCGTAACGGGTCCCAATGTGATTTGTTCTGCTGATGCTCCATTCAATTTACAGCCCAGCACGCCTGGCGGTATTTTCACAGGTGCCGGCGTAACCGACACTGTAACCGGAGTATTTACTCCGAACGCCAACCTGGTAGGAAGCACTATGGTTTATTACAATGTAACAGCGAACGGTTGCGTGAACAACGACAGCACCCAATTGACGGTGTTTGTATCGCCCAACGCCAACATCACCAACGCCCCACAGCAATTGTGTGCCAACGCAGGTTTGGTCCAGTTGATGCCTACCCAACAGGGAGGAAGTTGGTTTGGAGGCGGTATGGCCAATTCAAGCAGCGGTGTATTTAATCCACAATTGGCGGGAACAGGTACAGCTCAGGTTATTTATCTGATTTCAAATGCCAATTGCAGCAACAGCGATACGGTGAACATTGTGGTGAACGCCCTACCAACGGTAACGGTTTCTCCCAACACCATTCAACAGGTCTGTGCCGGCTCTACCTTGCCTTTAACGGCCTCTGGAGCAAGCAGCTATCAGTGGTTGAACAACGGAAGCCCAATCAGCGGAGCCAATACGGCCTCTTACGCTCCTGCCAACGCTGGTTCGTACAGCGTAGTTGGCGTGGACGGCAACGGATGTTCTTCTACTTCGTCTGCAGTACAAGTAAACGTGGCTCCAAACCCAGTGGTGTTGCAAGTCAACGCTCCAACGGTGTGTGAGGGCAACGCTACAGCCTTTACTCAAAACTCGGCCATTGGTCAGGGA
>JAQCBQ010000054.1 GCA_027621385.1 Bacteroidota bacterium
GCCGGTGTAACCGATACAGTAACGGGTGTGTTTACTCCAAACGCCAACTTAGTAGGCAATACCATGGTGTACTATAATGTAACCGCCAATGGTTGTGTGAACAACGACAGCGCACAGTTGACCATCTTTGTTTCTCCCAATGCCAACATTACCAATGCTCCTCAGCAATTGTGCGCCAACTCGGCCAACATTTTGCTGCAAGCTGCCACGGTAGGTGGAAACTGGTACGGAAACGGTATGGCCAACAGCGGAAGCGGATTGTTTGATGTACAGCTTGCCGGCACAGGTACTGCTCAGGTTATCTATATGGTATCCAATGCAAACTGTACCAACAGCGATACAGTGAACATTGTGGTTAACCCAATGCCCGTGGTCAACGTGACTCCAAACTCAATTCAGAACATTTGTTCTGGCTCATCCATTCCAATGAGTGCTTCTGGAGCCGTTACCTATCAGTGGACCAACGGCGGTAGCCCAATTAGCGGTGCCAACACGGCCAACTACACCGCATCTGCCAACGGCACCTACTCTGTAGTGGGTACAGATGCCAACGGTTGTACTACGATTTCTGCTCCTGTAGCCGTGAACGTACTGCCAAATCCAGTGGTATATCAAATGTCTGCTCCTGCCGTGTGCGAAGGAAGTGTGACATCATTTACTCAGAACTCTGGTATTGGCCAAGGAGGTGTAATCACTTCTTACAGCTGGGATTTTGGTGATGGCAACAACGGTACTGGTTTCTCAACCAACCACACCTATGCTGCTTCTGGCACCTATCAGGCTACCTTGATTGTGGCCACACCTGAAGGTTGTTCAGACACCCTATCTCAATTGGTTCAAGTGAATCCTGCTCCTGTGGTTGACTCGGTTCAGAACCTGAACGTATGTTATCCTGCTCCTGCCTCTTTTGGAGCCTTTGTATCTGGAACCAACGTTGCCAGCTACAACTGGAACTTCGGAAACGGAAGTACCGGAAACGGACAAACGGTTTCTCATAACTATGCAAGTCCCGGTACTTACTACTACAACTTGGTTACTACAGGTGTGAATGGTTGTACTTCAACGTTCAATGGTACGGTCGTAATTGAGCGCACTCCGGTTGCAGGCTTCTTGTCCTCCAACGGATGTACTGACCAGCCTTTGGACTTCTATGACAATTCAACCGGTAGTGTGGTGAATTACGATTGGAATTTCGGTAACGGAACTTCAAACGTGGCGAATCCTACCAATGTGTTTACACAGCCTGGAACCTATCCCGTTGTGTTGACTGTTTCAACTGGACAAGGATGTTCTGATAGCCACGTACAAAACGTGACCATCAATCAAACTCCTGATGCCACTTGGATTTCAAACAACATGGGTGTGAACCAAGTTCAGTTCTCATTGTTTAGCCCAACCAATGGTGCAAGTTACTTGTGGAGCTTTGGAGATGGAACCTCTTCCAATCAACCTACTCCGCTTAAGAACTATGCTCAGGCAGGTACATACTATGTGTGTGTAAGTGTTTCTAAAAACGGTTGTACTTCCACCGAATGCGATTCAGTAACAGCTAAAGACATCTTCTCTTTCAACGGACCTGATGCTGAGGCTATGAATTTGAATACCTATCCTAACCCATTCACTGAAAACGTGATGGTAGGTATGCAATTGACAGAATCTTCTACGGTTGTAGCTAGCCTACGTGATGTTACCGGAAAATTGATTGCCACCTTCGACTTAGGTCAGCGTTCAATGGGTAACCATCAGGTTGAATTGGAAACAGCTCCATTGAATTTATCTACAGGCACCTATATGTTGACCTTAGACATCAACGGAAAACTGTTTACCAGCCGTGTAGTACGCGGCCACTAAGCCCTAGTTATTTAATCTAAAAGGGATGGCCCACAAGGCCATCCCTTTTTTTATTTTATGTACCTTTGAGCGCCTTAAAAAACACCTTATTTTAAGATTCTACCGTTGAATTAAATGCCTTAAATCCTATGAGTACATCCGGCTATCCAGAAGTTGTTATCGCTAAGGGAGATGGAATTGGTCCTGAAATTACCGATGCCACCTTGCGCATATTGGATGCTGCTGGCGCGAAATACAGCCCAACCTTTATTGATATTGGGGAGAAGGTTTATCTGTCTGGAAACACCTCTGGTATTCCTCAGGAAGCTTGGGAGGCCTTAATTCGGGCTGGAATTTTTCTTAAAGCTCCTATTACCACACCTCAGGGTGGAGGCTATAAAAGTTTGAATGTTACCATTCGAAAAACCATGGGTTTGTACGCCAACGTTCGGCCTTGTTTTACCTTAAAACCATATATCCCTTCTCCGTTTCCAGATATGGATATGGTGATTGTTCGTGAGAATGAAGAGGATTTGTATGCCGGCATTGAGCACCGTCAAACCACGGATGTTTTTCAATGTTTAAAATTGATTTCAATTCCGGGGACACAACGTATTGTGCGGTACGCGTTTGAGTATGCACGGCAGAATGGTAGAAAAAAGGTGACCTGCATGGTGAAAGACAACATCATGAAAATCACCGACGGATTGTTTGCTTCCATTTTCCGTGAAATTGGAGCGGAGTATCCGGAGTTGGAACAAGAGGTAATGATCATTGATATTGGCAGTGCCCGTCTGGCTCGGTACCCCGATCGGTTTGATGTGGTCGTAACCTTGAATTTATACGGAGATATAATTTCTGATATCGCAGCAGAGGTGAGTGGTTCGGTTGGTTTGTGCGGATCTTCCAATATTGGTACAGAATTGGCTATGTTTGAAGCCATCCATGGCTCGGCTCCGGATATTGCCGGCAAGGGGATTGCAAATCCTTCTGGAATGTTGAATGGAGCCATGATGATGTTGGAGCATTTGGGTCAGCACGATGTCGCTGAACGCATTCGCTGGGCTTGGTTAAAGACCTTAGAGGATGGTTTGCATACGGCCGACATTTATCGGGAGGAAACCAGTACGCGCAAGGTTGGAACCTCGGAATTTGCGGATGCTGTCATTGAGCGATTGGCCTCAGCACCTGCTCTTTCCTCCAGCTCTAAGCCCGCCTCAAAACCCGTTCAAACCTTGGATTACCATCGGAAAGAAGTTAAGAAAGAGCTGTTGGGTGTTGATGTCTTCATAGAATGGCAAGGTGGCAAACCCGCCGAATTGGGCAAAAAATTAGAGGGCAGCATTAGCGCACCATTTAAGCTTAAAATGATAACCAATCGGGGCGTTAAAGTGTATCCTGATGGGTTTGATCAGACCTTTTGTACCGATCATTGGCGCTGCCGTATGCTGACCGTAGATGGGAATAGTCCTCGGAATGCCGACGTACCTAAATTACTTCAGACCTTGGTTGAAGCGGGGTTTGATGTCATTAAAACCGAGAACTTATATCAGTTTGATGGGGTTCGTGGATATTCATTGGGTCAGGGGGAATGAGTTGGTTTTGGTCAAAATCAAAAGATGAGGCGGCACAGCCCGAGGGTTGGAATGTCCTTGAAAGCGTAGCGCAATTGGATGCGGTCTTTATAGCCTCAACTTCGCGCCCTCAGTTGCTTTTTAAGCACAGTACCCGCTGTCCGGTATCTTCACATGCCTGGGCGCATTTAAAAGAGAGCACAAGCCAATTGAAAGACCGATTTGATTTACATTTTTTAGATTTGATTCAATTTAGAGACGTTTCGAATCAGATTGAGCAGCGAACTGGAGTACAGCATCAAAGTCCTCAGGTGATTTGTGTGAAGGGGGGAGAAGCCATCTACAACAGCAGTCATCACCATATTGATGCCGAGGCGATTTTGGTTGTCGGCTAAATTAGAAATGTTAAAATCGAACTGCGAGCACAAGTAGCGCGTTTCGGTTTTAGTTTCTGGTCGGAACAGGCTTTTTTTCGGATTGGTTTGTGGATGTTGTACTAACTTGGACAAGTTCGCTGCGTGATGGATTTCTAAGGCTCCTTTGCGAACATTGCGGTTTCCTTTGCGGCCTTTGTGTTTTAAAAAATGGCGGTTAGGCCTTGATGATGTTACCACATGTTTTTATTTTCAATTTTCAATCGATAAGGATTTTCCAATTCTCCATTATGATGAATTTCGAACTCAGCCAATTCGTTGTTAAATCTAAGAACATCAATCTGGGTAATATCGCGTAAACATAAACTGCTTTCATAATGCACCTCTTTATCAAACATCAAACATGTTGTCCTTGTTAAATACAAAAGCTGTCCACAAGACATAAGTCCGCCTGATGTCACCATGATTTTGTGGGTATCGTCAATCTTCTTTTCATATTTTAATTGTCCGAAGAACGTCGTTAATAAGCCAAGAAGGATAAAAACAGTCAGGATTGGGATACTGATTATTTTGAGTCTCGAGTTTGTGACAAAGGAAAAGTAGATTACAACGGTCAGCACAAACAGGAGGTTAATAATTGGAATAGAATACAGGCCTTTAAGTCTTAGGTTATTGAAATAGAATAAATTAACCAATGAAAAAACAAGGGTTGAAGCGGCAGTCAATGTTGATATTTTGAACTCGAAGGTTTGATTTTTCCTTTTCCTAATCTGAGGAATTAGGTTTATTCCAACGAGAACTAAAACGAAAAATACAGCTTCCATCGTTTTTGGTGTTTGTTGCCGGTTATCAGCAGTTTGAAGGGGTTTTGAGGAGAGGCTTCATGGCCAACTCAGCACACATTTTTACAGCAAAGCACAACCCGGTTTGTGTGTCGAATCTTTACATTGTTGGCTTTGTTATGCATCGGTTTTAAATTCATTTTAAATTCCGGTTTTATCCAAAAACTCTCCAATGTAGTAGGATGGCAATCCTTTCTCAAAACCAATTCTATAAAGTCCAATACCGGCGCTAACCTGGTGGTTAACCGCTTCTTGAATTTCTTTTGCTTTCCAAATCAACTCGGAACATTCAAAGTAATTTAAATTATCTGCAGTTACCGTTGTACCTTTTTTTAGTCCACCGTTATTCCCCAGCGGAATTAACACTATTTTATCCGCCATGAGTTTTTGATTCAAAAAGGACTTGTCTGACAACTCCGTAGTATCTTTTTTGAAACTATGGTAGTGGTCTGATTCAAAGGCATTCCAATGGAATTCTTTTGTCCTACACAACCGCAATGGTAAATCTGGCCTGAAGAAATTTTGTTCCTCTATAGTCAAAGGAGTAAAATCGATGAGGGTTGCCTTAGCTATAAATAAAGGAACAGGCATTCGATAGAAATAACACTTTTTTTTAAAATTACCCGAAAAGGCCCAGGAGTTATCATGAGGCCAAAGACAGTCATAAAAAATTTCAGTGTCGTCGAAGCCGATAACCCTATAGGGTCTTTCGTCCCATTCGGTTCTGTACATTTGTCCCAGTTGTAGTTTGTCTGTTGCCATGGAATGAGAAAATCTGCACGATGAAGGTGTTGTGCGAAGTAACGAATTTCAAGGTATGAATCTAACGTTTATGCTGATTCTCTGGCGCAGCTTCATTTAAGCTTTCAACGATAGAATGTAATTGTGCCTTACAGAACGAAGATTTATTTCATCAAACCAACATCTCTCAGTCTTTTCAAAGTAAAATAAACAGGGACTTCCGCTGACTAAATCAACCCAGCCCCATCCGAATTCTGTCTTTCGCCCGAGTTCCCATATTGAATGCCATTCAAAATCAATGCGTTTTGATCAGAGACGCTTTTCAATTCAATAATTGGCCTTTCTGTATTTCTCGAAATTTTTGGAGAGCTGAACGTATTGAGCAAGCTCAAAAAGTCAAAAGACAAGGCAGCTAATTTAACCTGCCTGTTTATCTCCGGTTATGAATTCACCTCAGCCCCAAAAAGCAGGGAATCTCGAATTGCAAAACCAAGGTTGTCGGCTAATTATCGGCTAAATTTTAAATAAAAAATCGCAACTCGCTTAAAATAAAGGGGTTGCGATTTGGTGTTGTGGTCCCGACAGGAATCGAACCTGTATCTTAAGTTCCGGAGACTTACGTAGTATCCATTCTACTACGGGACCTTCACAAAAAAAGCCGATCTGAAGACCGGCTTTTCCGTAGGTAGCGGGGGTTGGACTCGAACCAACGATCTTCGGGTTATGAGCCCGACGAGATACCTACTTCTCCACCCCGCACTGTATATTTTTGTTTAAGAACGTATTTAAATTGGGACTGCAAATATAAGAACTTTTACCTTTACGCCCAAACAATCTTTATGCACAAGGCCGGTTTCGTAAATATTTTGGGAAAACCCAACGCAGGTAAGTCCACCTTGCTCAATGCTCTGTTGGGTGAAAAACTGGCAATCATCACTCATAAGGTTCAGACTACCAGGCATAGAATCCTGGGATTTTTCAATGATGAACAACATCAACTGATTTTCTCAGATACGCCGGGCATCATTAAACCTGCCTATAAACTCCAAGAACGCATGATGAAAGGAGTGGAAGAAAGCATGGAAGATGCCGATGTTTTTTTACTGGTGTTGGATGCAACCGACCGCCGGCATTGGGAAGAAAAATTGCCCTGGCCAGACGAAATTGAACACCGGGTGCAGGCTCCTGATTTGCCGCTCGTCGTTTTTATCAACAAAACGGAGCAGCTAAGTCCGGAAGAGGTGGCTGAGAAAATGCAAGTATGCCAAGAGCGTTTTAGCCATGCGAAGGTGCTTTTCGGTTCAGCCTTAGAAATGAAGGGATTGGAAGAACTGATGGGCATGTTAAAGCAGATTTGTCCAGAGCATGCACCCTACTTTGATAAGGAGGAAATAACCGATCGGCCCGTTCGGTTTTTTGTAGCTGAGTTTATACGTGAGAAATTACTGCTGCATTATAAAAAGGAAATCCCTTACCACTGCGCGGTATCCATTATTGAGTACAAAGAAGCCGAGGACATCGACCGGATTCGGGCTGAAATTTATGTGGGGCGCGATTCACAAAAAGCCATTTTAATCGGACATAAAGGAAGCCGCCTGAAAGTGGTGGGAACAGAAGCGCGAAAAGACATGGAGGCCTTCTTAGGGAAAAAGGTGTACCTGGAACTTCAAGTTAAGGTGAAAAAGGATTGGCGCGACAGCGAGGGGACTTTAAGCTGGCTAGGGTACGATTGATGCTTAATATGGTAGTTGCATAAGCTAAACAAGATTCAAATCCAACTGAAGCAATAAAAAGGTAAATCCCAACAGCAGGAGCAGAAGAAGAACGGGTTTTGGGGGTATAGCCTGCTGCCAGGTCTCAGGAGATTTTTTCCTTAAAATGCCCAGCAGAAGGAGCTTTTCAATGCAAAATGCCAAAACAGTAGCCCAGGCCACTGCTTCCCAGCCCCACAGATGCAGCCACCAAATGGAACAACCCACATTGATTAGCCATTCTACAATGGATGCGGGTAAGGCCCACTTTGAATGTCCGTAGGCATACAACAGCGTTTGGGGGAAAAACAGCCGAGGGACAATCAGCAAGAGGTACACTTGAAAAACGCCAGCCGCTGCGGCAAAGCTGCTACCAAACACCAGATTAAACAAGAAGGGAGCGCTTACCATCAATGCAATCGAGGCAGGAATGGTGAGGTATCCAATTCGGATTTGTTCTTTTTTAAAGTGACTGAATTGACCATGTGTACGGAAATGTCGGACTTGATTTTCTGAAAAGCCATTGGCCAGCAATTGGCTTAATGGGAATTCGCGGGCGCCGTAACTAAACAATAAAAATGCCGATGCGCCAGCCCAAGTGGCAACCCAAATTCCATCCAAGTACATAGAATACATCCCAAATACAAAGGCCAAAAGCAATGGCCAGGTATGGTGCAAAAGGGGTTTAATGGTATTCCAAATGGTGGAGTCTGATTCTATTTTCCACACGAAATGGATGGCGATAAGCGCTTTTAAAAAGGCAAAGATGGCCAGGCCGCTGAACACTTGAACTCCACCAGAGCCCAAGGGCCACCATAAAAAAGTACTACCCAGTGCCAGGTAGGAACTGCCAGAAATAAAACTGCTAATTCGCAGCCATCCTGATTTTTGATGCCGAAAAAGCAGGTGTTCAAGGATAAAGCCAAGGGGCATGCAGGCCAGCCAGGCGGCGACACTGAAACGTAGTGGCATGGACCAGTGGTTCCAAGATGGAATAGCGAATGTTCCAAGGAAGAAAAGCAGGGAAGACAACAAGCCAAATCCCAAAAAGACCATCGAAGTGGCCTTTAGGTTTTTGGTAGGAACAGCGGGAAGCAGGCCGGCTTGTAGTACTGAACTTACAATGGCCGAGCTGAATAGAGAACCAATTAAAAAAAGCAGTTCTATGGTCGCTAGGGCGGAACGGTCTTGAATGCTTCGGGCCAAAATAACACTCAGCAGGAGGACGCTGAGGTACCGAAATACCTGATTAAATTGCCAGCTGCTTGTCAAATTGTGGGGTGAATTTTCCAACTTTCTTCGGTGTGGTATTCAAACCCATAGGCCTGTTCCACCCAATTTGAATATAAGCAAGCCCTTCCAATACATTGGATTCGAATCGGGTCTCCTTGGGCTTATTTACGGAATTTAGCTTTAGTGGTGTAGCACAGCACACCGTCCAAATATACCTCAGCCGTATATAAGCCTTCGGGCAAATCGTCTTTTATGTCGTATTCGGCCACCACCATTTGAGGTTTGTTGGAATAGGTGAAGGTTTTACGAACTGAGAACAACTTTTTGGAGCCCATGTAATCGAAGTTATCGGAGGGGTTGTCATTGAGTGTTACCTTTCCGGGGGTGTAAATGACCACATAAGCGGTTCGTTCTCCGGGCTCTGCCAGTTCATTTTCTTGCACATCGAACTCGATTTCCAATCGATTGCATTTTTTCAGGCGGTCTTCGGAAAAGGCGTCTCCGTTTCTACGTTCCCGGACTCCAATAAGTTCGGCTCTATAAATTTTAAGTTGTTTGGCGATGTTGATTTTTTCGGTGAGCAGCTGATTGGTGTCGGTCAGTTGTCGGCGAACCTCTTCAGAGGTATTCAAGTTGACTAAGATGGAATCGCGAATACCGACCAAATTGGCGTAATCGGCTTTTAATTTGCGTAGGTCACCCATCAGGCGGTCGCGTTCTTCTTTTAATTGCCGGTATTTTGCACCTCCGCCTGCGTTTAGTCCTCGGGATTTGGCATTTTTCAGTTCTTCCATTAGGCGATCGATTTCGCTTAGCCGGGCACTGGCCAGGGAGTCAGAAACCATTTTTTCTGCGGCCAACATTTCATATTCTTCCTTTGCCTTTTCTAATTCGGCCATGGCTTGTTTATAATCTGCTTCCAGCTCGGCCACCTGCTTTTCCTGTTCTGCAATCAATGCCGTGTGGCTAAGGTATTGCAAGCCTAGATACCCAGATGCTCCGCCCAACAGCAAAAGCAACAACAAAAGCAGCAATAATATATTTCTGCGTCCAGACTTTTTTTTCTCCTGGGGCGCTGAAGTTAATTGACTCTCGCTCATGGTTTTTATTTCAAAGTTACAATTGTTAATTACATACGGTAAATTTGTAAGGATAAGTTTTCCCCCTCCCATGTTAATAAGTATGAATTATGCATGCATGGATGCGATTTTGGCTGGGGGAATCCTGCCGTTTATGTTCAGCCGGCTTGTTGCCGATGGAGTCGGGAGTTTGTACCGGCTGTTTGGGGGTTTTGCCTTTTGCTTGGATGCGAAATTCTCTGCCTGTAGCAGTGAATGAGAAGCAACAGATCAATATGCCGATTCGGAGTTGGCTGCTTTTTTCCGAGCACAATGCCGTTCGTACGCTCATTCATCGCATCAAATATCAGTCGGATGCCCACCTTGCCTTTGATTTGGGCTGTGCAATGGCCAAGGATTTTCGTTCAGATGCCTCCATGGTTTGGCCAGATGTATGGATTCCGGTGCCTTTGCATGCCAAGCGCCGCCGGCAGCGCGGATACAACCAAAGTGAAATGTTGGCGAAAGGTCTGGCTACCGTGGGCGGAGGTAGCATCGATACCCATTCTTTAATTCGGCATCTGCACAGCGAAAGCCAAACGAAAAACAGCCGAAAGGGAAGGGCCGAAAACGTTCAGCAAGCCTTCCTTTGTACGCGGAGCAAGCCCCCAGAAATGCCCTTGAAAATTGCCCTGGTGGACGACGTTATTACAACAGGATCTACGCTTAAATCGTGCTGTATGGCCTTGAATTGTTCAGGGTTTACTCAGGTTGAAGCCTGGACCTTGGCTTGTTCTGGCTGGTTGGATTAAGCTGAAGTCGCCCAAGGCGAACCCTTAAAATGAAGGCAGCACTACCCGTACATTCCCTGAGGTTCCAAAAGGGCTGTTCCAATGTAAAACATATACCCCTGCAGAGAGAGGGGGGCCGTTCCAACGCAGTCCATCTTCTACAGATTCAAAACGAGCGGGAATTTCATGCCCGGAAATGGAATGCAGTTGGAGGCTTAAAAAATCCGAATTCCACGATTCAGGAAGGTGAATCATCCAGTTGGGATCAATCACAGGGTTTCTAATCCAAGGGGCATTGGGTTGCTTAGAATCCAAGCCCTGGGTGCCCACGGTGACTGAAATGGGATTGGATTGCAATCCTTCCAAATCGTACATAAAATCAGGAAGGCAATAGGCATATCCTGCCACATAATAGGTTCCCGGACTCAGGCCGGTCATTTGCATTGGCCCGGACAAGGACCCAAAATAGAGCACGGTTGGATGGCCTTGGTATTGAGTGGAGCTTGTGGGTGGGGACTGTCCGTTTAGAGGGGGCAATATGGGGCTGGAGCTGCCTACAAAAACAACCTGCCCATCGCTGGAGGGAGATTGCCAGTCGACCTGAATGCTGTCGCCCCCAAGCCAAACGGCGGTTAATCCCTGTATTCCATTTAAGGGGGGATCGCAAGGGTTAATGGTACTGTCGGCAGGTGTAGTAAACGAGTAGGGGTTGCCAAGTCCGGTATCGGTTAAGTAGGTTGGAGAATTCCCACAGTATTCAAAAATTCGGATGGAATAGGTGGTTCCGGGACTTAATCCGGTGACATGGAGCGTTGGGGCGCCGGGCCCCCAAAAAACGCATTGGGATCCTGAGCTGAATGCCGTATCGGCCAGTGGTTGGGTTCCGTTTTGGGGAGGCGGAGCCGGGGCTCCATCGCTTAAAAATACGGCTCGGCCGCTTCCGTTGCCTACCGACCAATAAAACGAGACGGAAGTGGTACTCACTTGTACCGTACCAATGTTGGATGCCTGAACGGTGGCCAAGGTGCATGGAGTGGGACTGGTAATAAAGGAGGAGGGATTCAACAGGGCGGCGGTGTCTTGGTAGGTTCGGTCGGGCAGGCAATATTCAAACCCGGCTACATGGTAAATGGTATTGGGTTGAAGGCCACTAATCCATACGGGCCCCGCCCCCGTTCCGTCGTACACACATTGTTGTCCGCCGACATACGTTGTAGATGGGGTTGGAATCGTTCCAGCGGCGGGTGAGATAAAGCCGGCTTGCTGTTGAATGAAAATGGCTCGGCCGTCTCCATTGCCGGGAATCCATGAAATGAATGCACTGTCTTGCCGAATGGAATCGGGGACCAAAAACGAAGTTTGCTGAGTTGGGGCAAGGCAAGGCTGAGACAGAAGGCTGCCGAATGTGCCAAGGGTAGCGATGCCAAACGTTAGGAATTGCTTAAGTTTACCTGATACTGCAAGCATGCTCCAAGGTACATCTTTTTTTCAGGAAACATCTAAGCGGTCTTGGGCCGTTGTTTTTGCCTGGGCGATGCTGGCCTCCTTGGGCTGGCAATGGTTTCAGCATGCTACTACCCCGGCAGTGCATTTGCGCTATGGACAAACAATTAGAACCGCAGATGACGCCTCTTATTTGAGGCCCATCGACCAATGGATGGAGCAGGGGTATTTTCCATACCAAGGGAAGCAAGGCCGAGAAGCCATTGTTCGTTCTCCCGGTTATGGGTTGTGGTATGGACTTCATCGGCTTGTTTTTAAAACGCCCGAGCGCTGTTTTTGGGCGATGAGAATCAGTCAGGCCGGTCTGCAGGCCTTCGCTTTGGTATTGATTTTGGCTTGGGCCAACACGGCCTTGGGGTTTAGGCTCAGACCTGTAGCGGCGGCGCTGTTGTTGGCCTTGCCTTTCTTTTATGGTTTTAGCTCCTTTACCCTTACGGAAGGAATTAGTCCTTTTTTGGTGGCCTTGGGATTGTTTTCGCTGCAGCAATTTGAGATTAATAACAGGTACACATGGGCGGGTCTGGTCGTTTTGGCTTTTGGTTGGATGTGGCTTAGCCGCCCGGCCTTATTGCCCTTGGGGTTTGCTTTTGTTCCTTTATTTATTCGGCGGCCTCGTCAAGCCATACTTGTATTGATGTTATCGTTGCTTCCCCTAGCGGCCTGGATGTATCGGTCGGAAAAACGATTTGGGATTGGCTGGAACCTACACCCAATTTATCAATCGGAATTGCCTGGGCAGTACCGAGCGACCCATGCTGCGGCCTGGGGCTTGTTTAAAGGTTGGGAGCACAAGGGGGCTAGGTTTCATTCCTGCATGGATGGTTTATATGAACAGGCCCTGCGTTCAGATTCGGTGCAGGAGCCAATTCAACGGGCGCTGGGATACCTTCCGGAACAGGCGGTTCAGGTCTTGGGTCGGGAAGCCTTGGAAGCGGCATTTTTAAAATACATTCAGGCCGTTCGGGCTCAGCATTTGGCTTCCGATCAAGGTCGTTTGCTGCTTTCAGGCTTGCTGCCGGAAGAGCACGTGAGCGTGGCCGCGTTTGATTCATTGAAGCATGAATTTAAAGCGCATGTACCGTTTGATTACTATGTTGGTACTCCGGCGAAGGTGGCTTGGGAATTGATGGGTCACAGCAATCTAAACGCCTATTTTTTTCAGCACGATGGCCGGGGAAGAATTTGGGTTGAGGCTTTGAGGTACCTTTGTTTTTTATTGCATGCCTCGGCCTGGATATTTTCTGTGTGGTTTATGGTGCGGCGGGGGGCACAACAATGGGCATTCTTAGGAATTGCTGCGTACATGTTCTATTTGATTTTTGTGCAGCGCGGAATAGAAGAGCGTTACACCTTACCTTTTTTGGCGGTAGTGGTGGTGTGCATGTGCATCGGCCTTGCTCAATATGGGCGAGGTTTAGGATTTGGACGGCGTTCACAGAGGCCTGTTCCCTAATACGGCGTTTTGGGTTTGATTTGCGGCAGGGATTGAACAAGGTAGGACGCCGTGGGTCGACGGGTGGTGGCGCAGGGCGAGGAGGCGACGTGAGGAGCCACCGCAGCCGGCAGCCACCCCGTTCGACCAAGGCGGACTACCTGAGAAAGCCCGTCAGCCG
>JAQCBQ010000055.1 GCA_027621385.1 Bacteroidota bacterium
GCTCAGCATTCAACGCCTAAACTGCGATTCCAGTTGGCTTATTTCTACTCCCGAAGCCCATTTGGTGATAGATCCTTGGTTTGAGGGCGTTCAAAAAAATGGCCCGGGCTGGTTCAATACCCAATGGCTTCCCGACTATTCTCCGGGTTACAAGGCCCTACCCAATTCCTTTTCCGTGTTTGTGGCTTTCCCCTTTACCGATCATTTTCATGCGGAAACGGTACAGCAGCTCAACGCAAAAGGAGCTGAGGTTGTTTTGGGCTTTAAGGGACCAAAAGCGTATTCAAACACCATCCACAAGCAGGGGAACATAGGCCCGTTTTACTTGGAAAAAATAGGAGGCCATTTTCTTCACTCGGGTTGGATTATTGAGGTGGGAGGAAAACGTATTTTTTACACGCCGCATGGGTTCAGTAGCGGCAACAATCGAATGCCCGAGGGGGTTGATATGTGGATTGGAGCTGTAGGAGGGTATGTTCTGCCCTTTTGGTTGGGGGGAGAAATTGCGCTTGGATTTAAGGTCCACCAAAAAACCTTACAGGCGATGAATCCCAAGTATTTTACCCGTACCCATGACCTTCAAAAACCGGGAAAAGGGCTGGTGGCTAAATTTGGTAAGTCACAGCAACTTACTGATGAACAAGATTCTATCCTTAGTAAGGATTCAAGATTTATCCCTCTTTTGGCAGGCCAAACCTTCATAATTCCTTAAAAAACTCACATCTTTGGTATCTTTTAGCCTTAATATGGGGTTAAACATAACAACAACAGAAAATAAAGCTATGAAACAGAAGATTTGGGTATTAATTGTTGGATTTTGCTGGCTGAGCCCTTTCGCTTTAATCCGGGCACAAACAGGAAGCATTGAAGGGAAAATTACCGGGGTAGAGAATGGAGAGGCCATACCCTTGGTTACCGTTTATTTAACCAATCCGAATGAAAAAGAATCCGGTGGATCAAATGTAAAAGGAGCCATATCTGATTTTAATGGCAATTATACCCTGCAGGCTAAACCCGGAAAATGGGTCATCCATTTTTCCGCTGTTGGCTTTAAATCAAAAGCAGAAACGGTTGAAGTAACTACAGGTAAGGTGCTGAAATTGAATGCCAAACTTGAATCGAATGTATTGGAATTGAATGAGGTGATTTACTCAGAAAACCGGAGTCCACAGAAAATTGAAGAGGCCACCGTATCTGTATCGTTGGTAAAACCTGAATTAATACAAGCCCGAAATGCCATCAGCGCCGATTTGGTGATTGAGCAGATTCCGGGGGTTTCCATTATTGATGCCGAACCCCAAGTTCGTGGAGGCAGCGGCTGGAGTTCCGGACTGGGAAGCCGGGTGTTGGTTTTGATTGACGACATGCCAATCCTTCGGGCCGATGCAGGTCGCCCCATGTGGAGCTTTTATCCCATGGAAAACACCTCTCAAATCGAGGTAGTGAAAGGAGCATCTTCGGTATTGTATGGCTCTGGCGCATCCAATGGGGTAATCAACATCCGAACAGCCTTTCCCGGCCAAAAACCACAAACTAAGGTGAGTATATTTTCTGGCATGTACAGCAATCCTGCCGGCCCTGCCGCCTCTCCCTGGGCTGGTAAATCCATCAACAACACCAAATCAGGCATCAATGTACTGCATTCCCGTATTGTAAGGCCAAAAAATGAAAAATGGGAAATGGATTTGGTACTTGGAGCTCAAGCCATATACGACCAAGGATTTAAGGGGGGCGAGCCATTGAACTCGGTTTCTGGTGCTTTTGACACCTCTAGAGTGAATGACGGAGAATACGAGCACAGTGTACGGGCCAATTTCAATACCCGCTTCCGAATTAAGTCCATCCAAGGCCTATCGTTTGGATTAAACGGAAATGCCATGATGATGAACGAGTCCCAATCCTTCTTTTGGCGAGATGCCGATACCAACATCTTCAATATGGCTCCGGGGAGTTTAACCAATTTCAGCAATGTGTTTTTTTACTTAGATCCCTATCTAACCTACGGGGGCAGTAAAGGAGCAAGGCATGTGCTGCGCGGCAGGTTGTTTGGAAGTATTTCGAACGGAGATGTGGGGCCCAAGCCCGCTCAAGACGTGCAAGACAGCCGCTCTAGAACCAGTTTTGCTGAATATCAATTCAATAAAGATTTCAGTCAATCTACAGCCCTGCCCTTCCTAACAAAAAACTTAAGTATTACTGCCGGAGCTTCAGTTACGCATACCTGGAGTACAGGAGGCGTATTTAGTGACAATGGCACGGGCGATTCAACCAGTACTGCCCTAAATGCAGCGGCATACCTTCAATTGGAAAAGAAAATATTAAAAAGATTGACTCTAACTGGCGGAGCGCGTTGGGAATATTTTCAGGTCAACGATGTGCGCGACAACAAGCCGGTATTTCGTGTGGGAGCCAATTTCAGGGCTTCGGAAGGTACTTACATCCGCGGTTCATGGGGACAGGGCTTTCGCTTTCCAACCATTGGGGAACGCTATATATCTACCACCAGCGGAGGTAGTGGCTTTTTTGCGAACCCCAACCTAAGGCCTGAAACCAGTTGGAGCTCAGAACTGGGCATTAAACAGCTGTATAAAATGGGCAAAAAAATTCGGGGATTTGTAGATTTCTCCGGCTTCATGCAGGAATATACCGATTATGTTGAATTTGCCTTTGTTGGATTTTTTGATGCCAATTCAAACTTCAAGCAAGGCTTTAAATTTTTCAATACAGGACCTGCGCGCATCAGCGGACTGGAAGCCATCGCTTTTATGCAGTACCAACCCGCCAAACATTGGTCTGTAGACTTCAACATTGGTTACACCTATACCCTGCCCATTTCCCTAGATACCAATTATGTATTTGGCCAAAATGTCATAAAGAAAAACAATGTTTTTCCTGTAGCGTATGATACCGTCGCCATTTCGTACAGCAACACTTCAGTAAATGCCGGTGGAGATCCTGGGATATTAAAATACCGCATTCAGCATCTGATCAATTGGGACATTCAACTGTCCTATAAAAAGTGGGCGATCGGAGTTACAGGTCGTTATTATAGCACCATGCGTGTTGTGGACCAGTTTTTGTTTAGCGCAGGCAGCAATTTTGGTGATTTGCCTGGGTATTTCCAACGGGTGGGTGACGGAGCTTGGGTATTTGACTTGCGGTTGGGCTACGATTGGAAATGGGGGCGCATTGGCTTAATCATGGAAAACATTGGGAACGCCACTTACTCCGTTCGTCCCCTGGGCGTAGCGGCACCCAGATTAACCACCATTCAGGTGGGATTTAAATTCTAAAATCTACTCTATCTTTGCACAAACACCTATAACAAAATGAAAAAAACAATTATTCTTTGTTCAGTTCTGGCTTTAGGCCTCACCATGAATGCCCAAACCAACATTCCAAACGGAAATTTGGAGTCTTGGCAAACCTTTAATGACGTCATGGGCATGCCCTACGATGATTTAGGTCCTGATGCCGATCGGTCCAAAAATTTCTTGCGCACCCTCAATGCCATTTTAGAAGCCCCATTAACCCAACAATCGGCGTATAAGGTTTCCGGAACCGGAGCCTACAGCGGGAATTCTGTTGTGGTGGCTACCAGTTTAGTGGCTGGAGCTATTTTGGTTCCAGGATATTTGGGGACAGGCGACGTTGATATTGCAGCTGCTACCATTTATTTGGGTCGCCCGTTCACCGGTCGCCCTTCAGCCATGAAAGGCGTGTACAAATACGAGCCTGTTAATGGCGATTCTGCAGCCTTTTATTGCTCCTTCAGTAAGTATGATGCCCTAAATCAAACTTCAAACACCATCGGCGAAGGTAATTTAGTGGTCACCAATGCTGTAGCCGATTGGACTCCCTTTCAGGTTCCCATCAATTTCAGCGGTAGCGATGCCCCAGATTCTGTGAATGTAATCATTGCGTCTAGTGCTGCCTACGACTTGGTAAACCTTCAGGGTAGTGTTGGACAGGTAGGTTCGGCCTTGTATTTGGATGATATTTCCTTTGATTTCCCAGCCTCGCTTGACGCGTATTCTGAAGTTAAGGCTCAGGTATTCCCAAATCCAAGCAGCGATTTTGTTCAGGTACGCTTAGAACAAGCTCAAGAAAAAATTCGCCTGAGATTGTATTCCACCGCCGGAAACCAAGTGCTTGAGGTTCTAGGAAACGGCAATGAAATTTCAGCTTCAGTGGCCGACCTGCCCGCCGGCAACTATGTATTGATGGTTCAAACTGATTTTCGTTTGTTGCATCGGTCCGTTGTTTCCATCCAACATTGATTTTGAAGTTTTAAGATGTTGATAAGGCCGTAGAAATACGGCCTTTTTTTTGTTTAATGGGTTGGTCGGCTTAGAAAGAACGCAAATACCCCACTTGTTTCAAGCCGCTGCTGTATATTTGTAAAAATTGAAGGCATGCCGCGTTTCCACTCCTTAATCGTTCAATCTATTCTGAACGAAACGAATGACAGTGTTAGTCTTTCCTTGAATATTCCAGAATCAGAGGCATCGACCTTTCAATTCAAACCTGGGCAATACTTAACCTTTCGTGTTCGTTTGAATGAGGAGGATGTGCGTAGAACCTATTCCATTTGTTCCGGTCCGAATGAAACCGGCTTGCGGGTAGGAATTAAACAATTGAACGGAGGGCGGTTTTCAACTTGGGCAAACACGGAATTGAAGGCTGGGCAGTCCATCGACGTCATGCCTCCAATGGGTCGCTTTTTACTCCCTGAATCTCAGCCGGAAGGGTCAAATTATGTGGCCTTTGCTTCCGGCTCTGGAATCACTCCCATTTTGGCCATGTTAAAACACGTTTTAATCACCCGGCCAAAAGATCGGTTTACCTTGTTCTTTGGAAATCGATTTACAAGTTCCATCATGTTTAGGGAAGAAATTGAGGGATTAAAAAATCAATTTCCTGGAAGATTTGCCTTATCCCACATTCTGAGTGGCGAGCGGCCTGATGTGGATTTATTCAAAGGCCGTATTGATTCCGCTAAAGTGAAAAATCTGGCCAATACCTTATTTGATTTAAACGGCACAGATTACTTTTTAACCTGTGGGCCCGGAGACATGATACAGCAGGTTAAATTAGCCTTGCAGGAGTTGGGAATAGAATCAGAACGAATCCTTTCTGAAATGTTTACCGCTCCGGGGGCGGTGGCTCAAACCCAAGATTCAAGTGTCAAACCAACAAGCGGACTTGAAGGCGAATCGAATGTGGGTGTTGTTATTGACGGCTTGACCATGCATTTCCCCCTAGCCTATCACGGTTTGAATGTGTTGGATGCAGCATTGCAGGCCGGAGCTGACGTCCCCTATGCCTGTAAAGGCGCAGTTTGTGCTACCTGCAAGGCAAAAATTGTACAAGGATCAGCCCGAATGGATTTGAATTATGCCTTAAGCCCGGAAGAAGTCGCTGACGGCTATATCTTATGCTGTCAAGCACATCCCGAAAGTCCTGAATTAATCGTCAATTTTGACCATTAATGAAGCTGCACCTACGGTTAGTACTTGTCTTTTTGGGCGCATTTGCTCTGCTTGATTCTGTACGGTGTCAAACCGACAGTATTCCCGAACCAAACACCTTAGAAAAGCTCGCTCAACGAACCCTAATTGGTGGAGGGTTTGGATTGCAATTCGGAAGTGTAACTCTATTGCATGTAGCTCCAGGGATTGCCTATAAATTAAACGAGCGGATTTATTTGGGTGGCAGTTTCACCTATCAATACCTCAACTGGGCGGGTACCGTATATGAATCGCACATGTATGGCACCCGAATTTTTCCCATTGTTGATGTTTGGAAAGGGGTGTTTGCCACGGCTGAATATGAATGGTTAAATTATCCGGTTTCTCCCGATATCGGATTGCCCTTTCGAAAAAACAACCACGCCTTCTTTTTAGGAGGTGGTTATTTGCAACGCATCAATAAGCGCGGTGGATTTGTTCAATTTTCCCTGTTGTACAATCTACTTTTTTCCAGGTTAAATCAAGGGCAGAGCCCCTATGACTCCCCCATTACCTATCGAATGTCTGTTTTTTTCTAATGAAACAACCTGTTTTTTTACTCTCATTATTGATCTTAGGGCTGGGTTGTCGTGGAGATAACGGAAACAGTGCAAACCATAATACCGATGCTCTATTGGCCTCCTCGTTAAGTGTAGACAGCCTGTACAGCTTGGCTATGCAGGCGTATGAAGGAGAAGATTACACAAAAGCCATTCAGTACTTTGACGCATTATTGCTTCAAGACAGCTTAGTTTCAGATGCCTTGCACGACAGGGGCTTGTGTTATTACATGTTGGAAAACTATCCTCAAGCAGAGCGCGATGTTCGCAGCTCCATGCGCCTTGATTCAACTTATGCTCCAGGTTGGCTGCAATTGGGTATGATTTACACCAAAACCGACAAAACAGAATTGGCTTTATCTGCACTGAAACAGAGCTTAAAGCTCGATTCAACATTGGCACCGGCTTGGTTCGAGGAAGGAGCCATTTACATGGATTTAAAAAAGGTAAATGAAGCTTGTTTTCGGTTTCAAAAGGCGGCAAATTTAGGATATGAACCCGCAAAAAAGGCGTTAGCTCAGTTTTGTTATGAATAATTTGGTAGGAATCTTCTTGTTGCTTTGCATTGGCGGTTCAGGCTTTTCTCAAATTTCGTTCAACAGTTCTGATGCTGGTATTTTTCAAAAATTTGGTACTCCACAGGCAGCCATAGGGAAAAACAGCTCGGATTTATCGTTAAAAAACCTGGGAAAGTTAAGCCTATTGGGCCCTTTAAACCGGAAAGACCTAAAGGCCTTAACAAAACAAACTCAGCTTGAAATTCTGTTGCTGAATTCAAATGGCCTAACCCAATTGCCTGAAGCTCCGTTCACTTCCCCACAACTTTTGGTTTTTTCCACTAAAAACAATTCTTTACAGAGCTTACCTCTGCCTCTAATTCAGAGTTCATCCCTTGAAATTTTAGAACTTGATAATGTGGCTCTGGATTCAATTCCCAGTTCGACGCTTCTGCCCAACTTGGAATTGCTTAGGATTGTAAAGAATGCTGCCGACAGTTTGGTTTTTCCCGACAGCTTACCTGAAATGCCATCGCTTCGATCCATTGAATTCTTCCAGGTTCCTTTAACTCGATTTCCGGAATTTATTGTACGCTGCCCCAATTTAGAACGCATTGTATTAAATGGGTGTCGATTGGACAGTATTCCTGAACGTATTTCAAGCTTAGCAAAACTGCATACCCTTGATGTGGAAAACAATGCGTTGAAAAAACTGCCTCATGCGCTTGGATTTATGCCAAATCTCCGTTCATTAAATGTCTCTGCCAACCAATTGACCTCATTTCCAGAGCGATTAATGTACGCTCCAAACCTAGAAGAATTGAAGGTGAAAAATAATCCTCTGCCTTCAGAGGATTTCGAAATCTTGCGCATCATTGGGCGAGCCACCAAAACATTCGTGGATTAATGATTTAAACTTTTCAAAAAACAATCAGAAATCCCCTGTAAATTTCGGATATAAATTACATTTGAGCCATAAAACGATAATCCAATGATTCTAGCAGCCATTCTAATTTTTGTCCTGGGTTATGCAGCGATTGCATTTGAGCACCCCTTAAAGATCAATAAAACGGCACCCGCCCTCATGACCGGAGCCTTAATTTGGACTATTATTGCCAGTTTTGGTCAATCGGATGCTGGTGTTCTGGCCTTTATGGATCATGAACTTGCATCCAAATTGCCGGAGGGTGTTGAACTTGGATTTTTAGACAAAGTAAAGTTCTTCCTTAAAGAACATTTGGGTGAAATTTCTGAAATTCTATTTTTTCTATTGGGCGCCATGACCATCGTTGAAACTGTGGATGCCCACCAGGGATTTAAGGTTATCACCAACCGGATTAAGACCAAAGATCAAAAAAAGCTCCTTTGGATTATTAGCATTGTGACCTTTTTTCTTTCCGCTGTTTTAGACAACCTAACCACCTCTATTGTCATGGTTTCTTTGTTGCGCAGATTGATTCACGATGACAAGCAACGTATGTTCTTTGTGGGCATGGTAGTAATTGCCGCCAATGCCGGTGGAGCTTGGTCGCCCATCGGTGACGTTACTACAACCATGTTATGGATTAAGGGGCAAATTACCGATATCAACATCATAAAAACGCTTATTATTCCAAGTTTGGTGTGTATGGTTGTGCCTATCGTATTTGCTAATTTCTTCTTAAAAGGAGAGGTGGTTCGTCGGGATTATGACCATAATCAGGCAAAAAAGGAAGAAAATATACGTGGATCGGGCTTAATGTTCGCCCTAGGGGTATTGGGTTTAATATTTGTTCCTGCCTTTAAAATTTTAACCCACCTTCCACCCTATGTCGGAATGTTGATTTCCTTGTCGGTGGTGTGGATTGTTTCAGAGTTGCTCCATTTGGATAAATCAGAGGAAGAAAGAAAGGAGTATACAGCCTTGCATGCCTTAACTAAAATTGATGTACCATCGGTTTTGTTCTTTTTGGGAATATTACTGGCCATTGGTGGACTGCAGTCTATGGGTATCTTGCACAGCCTTGCCGAGTGGATGAACCACACCATCGGAAATCAGCATGTGATTGCTTTGGCAATTGGTGCCGCTTCTGCGATTGTCGATAACGTTCCATTGGTGGCCGCGTCTCAAGGCATGTACAATGATGCCTTCTTAGCCGCTAAGGATGGATTTGGAGTTGATGGAAGTTTTTGGGAATTTTTAGCCTACACGGCTGGCACGGGAGGTTCAATGCTCATCATTGGGTCTGCTTCCGGTGTTGCAGTTATGGGCATGGAGAAAATCGACTTTTTCTGGTACCTTAAAAAAATTGGGTGGTTGGCTATGCTTGGATATTTAGCTGGAGCCGCTGTATATATGGTTATCTACCCCTATTTTTTGGTAGCTCATTAAACCGTAAATTTTGAAAATGGCCGGTCGTTGACCGGCTTTTTTTTTGCCTTTAGCAATCAAATAAGCTGAAAAGGAGATTGAACAGCGGGAGGTCTGCTCATAGTAAACCCCTCAGCGTGAGAAGCGCCGATTGTTTTTCCCCAATCCTGAGCTCTACCCTCCAACGATTCTAAGAATGTTTGGCTGGAAATTGGAGTTTCAGGTGCAGAGTTAGCCGGATTAAAAAACTGTGAAGAATAGGCCAAAATGCTCGCCATTTTCTCGTTGAAATGACCTGAAATATCAATCAGAACATCGGGTTGAAGGTTGTTGAATTGGATGTAGTGCAACAACAACCTGGGGCGAAAGGCAGGCAATGCCTCCGGATCTTTCCATTCATGTAAACCCGAATAGAAGCAGGCCTCGACCACCATTTTTGCGGCCCTACCGTGATCTGGATGTCGATCATCCACTGCATTGGCCAGGACGATTTCGGGTTTTGCCTTTCGCAGAACGGTGATTAGAGCTTGAAGATGAGATTCATCGTGTACAAATCGGCCATCTTTAAAACCACAATTGTACCTGAATTCGGCACCTAAAATTTGGGCCGCATGTTGAGCTTCTTGGTCTCGCAATTCAGCGCTACCACGGGTTCCCAACTCTCCTCGGGTAAAATCCACTAAGCCAAACCGCTTGCCTTCTGCCCTACATTTCAACAAAGTCCCGGCGGCGCCCAATTCCACATCATCCGGATGGGCTCCAAAGGCTAAAACATCAACAGGACAAATCATTTTTTACCTTCTATCCACGCTTTTATTTCCGCATCCAAAGGCTGAGCACCGCTTTCCAAATGCACCACATAATTGCCCTGTTCATCAATCAGGTACTTGTTGAAATTCCAGGTTACCTTCGAGTCTTCGACCCCATTTAATGCTTTTGAAGTTAACCAGCGATACACAGGGTGTTGCTCATTTCCCTTCACGTCAATTTTCGAAAACAAAGGGAAGGTTACACCGTAATTCTTTTGACAAAACGACTGAATGTCTGATTCTGAGCCGGGTTCTTGGCCCATAAACTGATTGCATGGAAAGCCCAGAATTACGAAATTCTTATCCTTGTAGGCCTCATACAAGGCTTGCAGATCTTTATATTGACCTGTATATCCGCATTTTGAGGCTACATTAACAACCATAATCTTTTTGCCTTTAAAACTTGACATGGAGGTAGGCTTGCCATCGATGGATACGGCTTCAATTTCAAAAAAAGATTGCATAGCTGAGGCGTTTTTAGTGGGTATTGGTTTCAGGCTTTGGCCCTGACATGAAACAGTAAAAATCAAACTAAAAATGGGAATAAACAAGTTGCGCATGGATGATGTATTTCAAGTATAACCAAACAAAGCTGAAATTGTTGATTTAATATTTAGTCATTTGAGATCGTTTTCGAAGGTAGGTAGATAAAACGGCATACAAACCCTTCTCTACCGGGGCATCTACCCAATCCATTTTATATTTTCGGGCCGAAAGTTCTAGGAGCTGATAAAACTCATTCATCGCTCGTTTGTACTCTTTTTTTATCAATTCAGGTTGAGTTTTAATTTTCAATCCGGTTTCTAAATCCACAAATTGAATGGGATTTTGACCCAGATCCAGCTCAATCTCGTCGGTTTCTCGGAGTACTCGAAAGAAAATTACTTCATGCCCTTTAAACTTAAGATGCCCAAGGGCTTCATCGAAATCTTGGGCTTGTTGCTGTAAATCATGGTCAGGCTCTACGAAATCACTAAACACCATTAGAAGAGAGCGGTTCGGCAACCTTTCTGCCATATCGTGCAACACCGCTGTGATTTTGGTGCCCGATTTAGCTGGGGGGTGATTAACGCGTTCCTGGAGTTGTTGAATCAATCTGTGTTGATGAGATTGGCTGACTTTGGCCGGCATGAAGGAATGTACGGTATTATCAAAAAAAGACAACCCTGATGCATCTCGCTGCCTACGCATAATTTCAGTGATGGAGGCAGCAGCTGCGGCAGCGAATTCAAATTTAGACCAGGCCTCTTTGGTGTTCCCCCTGTACTGCATACTCAGGCTGCTATCTATGGCCAAATGGCAGCGCAGGTTGGTTTCTTCCTCGTACCTTTTAACAAAATACTTTTCAGTTCTAGCCAGCAACTTCCAATCAATAAATCGAGTTGATTCGCCCGTGCGGTAATGCCTATGTTCAGCAAATTCAACCGAAAACCCATGAAAAGGAGAACGGTGCCTTCCGGTCAGAAAACCTTCAACCACTTGCTTGGCCAAAAATTCGAGATTGGCTATGGGCTGCCAAACAGAGGGGTGTAAAGAATTGGAACTGGAACTCATTGACCAAGGATTTCAATCGTTTTTTTTAATTCTTGAGCTGAAATCGAACTGCAATTGGGAGGCATTTCTCCTGTTAATGCGGTGTAGAGTTCGGCATACCGATTGAATATCTCCTGCACCACAGTATCCGTCATCTCAGGAATAACTTGACCTTCTTTGCCTTGAAATCCTTCTTGAATCAACCATTCTCGAACAAATTCTTTGGACAATTGACGGGGTGGTTTCCCAGGAACCAGATCATCGGCATAGGCATAGCGAGAGCTGTCGGGGGTATGTATTTCGTCCATCAACATTAAGGTATCTCCATACCAGCCAAATTCATACTTCGTATCCATTAAAATCAACCCCTGTTTCATGGCCATTTCCTGTCCGCGTTGAAACAGTTGCAAGGATATGTTTGAAATATGAGTCCATTGGTGCGGGGTCAATATTCCCTGCCTTAAAATGTCATCGGCAGAAATATCTTGGTCGTGTCCTTCCTTGGCCTTTGTGGTTGGAGTAATAATGGGGCTTGGAAATGCTTGATATGCCATTAATCCTTCCGGCAGAGCAATCCCGCACAAATTCCGTTCACCCGTTTGGTAGGTGCGCAAAGCATGCCCGGCCAAATGCCCCCGAACCACCATTTCAATTGGAATAGGAACACAGGCCTTTCCAACCGATACATCCGATTCAGGGAGAGATTCCAACCAAACTGGACAAATATCTTTGCAGTGGTTTAAAAAATAGGCCGCCAAGGAGTTCAATAAAGCGCCTTTACCGGGAATCGTCTTGGGTAAAATTACATCAAAAGCTGAAATTCGATCGCTGGCATGAATCAGCAACTTGCCATTGGTTAAAAAGTACACATCCCGCACTTTCCCCTTATAAAATTGGCGAATAAAAGGGCTTTCTATGTGGCTATCATTCAGATTCATGGACGGAATAGGCATGTAGGATTTTCTTTACCAAGGGGTGACGCACCACATCTTTTTCTGCGAATTCAATGACTCCAATATTTTTTATTCCTTTTAAGAACCGTATGGCCTGTGGAAGGCCCGACTTTTGCCGCGTTGGCAAATCGATTTGCGTAATATCTCCATTCACTACAAAGGTGGCCGATTTACCCATTCGGGTTAAAAACATTTTCATTTGATTGGTGGTGGCATTTTGAGCCTCATCCAAAATAACAAAGGCATGGTCTAAGGTTCGGCCACGCATATAGGCCAAAGGGGCGATTTGAACAATTCCTGTTTCGGTATAATGCTTTAGCTTTTCAGCCGGAATCATATCGCGCAGAGCATCAAACAGCGGCTGAAGGTAAGGAGATAGTTTTTCGTTCAAATCTCCGGGTAAAAAGCCTAAATTCTCGCCCGCTTCAACTGCAGGCCGGGTTAAAATTATTTTTTTAACCTGTTTTTCTTTCAATGCTTTAACAGCAAGGGCGACAGCCAAATAGGTTTTACCTGTTCCTGCAGGCCCTATAGCGAAGGTTAAATCGTGGTTGCGAATGCTTTGAACCAATTTTAATTGATTTTGACTTCGAGGTTTTATGGCGGCTCCATCGTTGGAATAAACAATGACTTCTTGGTCTAAAGGCTGCTCATCCAAGGGGGCTAAATCTCCCTCGTTCATCAATGCCGCAACAGCATCCGCATTTAATTTGCCAAAGCGCTCAAAATAGGTCATGAGCTGCTGAAAGCGCTCAGAAAATAAATTTAATTCGGCATCGGACCCTTGAACAATAACTTCATGCCCCCGATTGGTGATTTTCATTTTTGGGAAAAAACGTTGAATTTGCGTCAAAAATTCAAGGTCTGCACCAAAAAGGCGTACCGGATGAATATGCTCCAAATGTATGATTAGCTGTTCCAA